>CAZEMW010000017.1:0-14706 GCA_964513105.1 uncultured Fibrobacterota bacterium | reverse complement strand
CCACCCGGCTTCATTTTCTTTCTCGTCGATGGCAGGAGCCGCTGGTAACCCTGAATTGCGCCGCACTGTCCCCCTCACTGCTCGAATCGGAGTTGTTTGGTCATGAAGCAGGGGCGTTTACCGGCGCGGCCGGGCTTCGACGAGGGCGTTTCGAAGCCGCAAATGGGGGAACCCTATTCCTCGACGAGATTGGAAACATGCCTCTTCAGGTGCAGGAGAAAATCCTGCGAGTAATCGAGTACCAGTCATTCGAGCGAGTCGGGGGGAATACGGCCACCAGAGTCGATGTCCGGATTGTCGCCGCCACCCATGCCGATCTTCCGGCAATGGCGGAGAAAGGACAATTCATGAAAGATCTTCTTGATCGCCTAAGCTTTGAAGTGATTCGGGTGCCTCCGCTTCGTGAGCGGGGAGACGATATCATCCAGATGGCTCTTCATTTTGCCGCACGAATGGCCGTTGAGCTGGGGCATGAGAAAAACCCCGTATTCACCGAAGAGGTCCTCGGAGAGCTACTGCGGTATCCGTGGCCGGGAAATGTTCGAGAATGCAAGAATGTGGTGGAACGAGCGGTGTTTCGGTGCGAAGGAGAAACTATCGATCGAATTGAGTTCAATCCTTTTGCCTTCTCGACGCCCGATCGGTATCCTTCGACATATCTCCAATCGAGCGATGTCGAGAAAGCCTCGAGTTCCAGTTCCGAGAATTCAGTCTCGGGGATAGCGGTGGATCTGTCGATACCTCTGAAGGATGCCGTGTATTCGCTCAAACGGGAGTACCTTTCACAGGCGTTGGACAAATCACATCACAACCAACGGCGCGCCGCGGCACTCCTGGGACTAACCTATCACCAGTTCCGAGCCCTGTACCGATCCATGAAAGAAGAAATCACCTGATGCGGTTGACCCGTAATCCTTATAGGGAGGTTACTTCGTGCCTGTCCGGAAACCCCCGTTCATCGAGTCCCGAATAAATTTCGGGAAGATGAACCTGTCGATTGGGGCCGAAAATGGGCACCTTCCCGATTGAAATCGGGATTCGGTGTCCATTTTCGGGGGTTTTCGGACTGGCACTACTTCGGTAAAAACCTATTTTTCTGTAGCTTGTGGGATAGAATGTTCTCAACGGGGATTTGATAATGAGCGAAGATAAACTGCGTAAGGACCTGGACGATCTTCAGAATCGACTCGACAAGACTGAGCCGAAGGATGAGGCCGGTCGAGACAAAATACAGTCGCTACGTGACGGCATTCAGTCGGCAAAAGAGCAGGACGGGCCGATGTCGAACGAGGCGCGCCAGGATTTGTTACATCGGATGGAGAGTGCTCTTGAGCATTTCGAGGTGTCGCACCCCACTCTGACCGGAGTTGTGAACAATATTATTCATACTTTGAACAACATTGGAATCTGACAGCTCGGGTCTGTATCCTTATCAAAGGGTAGTCGGCGCAATAGATGAGTGTTCCGAGCGGTGTCGGTATTGGGCGCGCTCCGATCGGGGTGGTTCCGTCGGTAGAACACTTCGGGATTCAATACATGCCGTTCGCATTAGACGACTCTTGCGGAACTCTCTGAATCGAATCCCAGTGCTCGCAAATTTTCCCGTTCTCATCGAACCTGAAAAAGTCCATAGTGACGTATTCTTCATTCCCGGGCCATATCTGATGGGTGTGCAGCGCGACCAGGTCACCTTCGCCGATGCATCGCACAAATTCAACTGATTTTTTGGGGTATTCTCGCTGCATTCTCTCGAAATATCGAACAAATCCGTCCGGGCCGTCTTCGACAGCCGGATTGTGCTGGATGTACTCCGCGCCGACGTACAACTGCACCGCCAATTTCGGTTCTCCTTCGAATGCCGTTTTGTAAAACGCAACCGCGTTCTTTTTGTTTTCTTCCAAGTCCATAATTCTCTCCCCGGTGCAGCGAGTGAGTATTCTTTGCATGCTCGCGGGAAAAGTGCGGCACGCATGCTGTGTCTGTCCGAGAAACCCCAAACACCGAGTTCCGATTTCAATCGGGAAGGCGCCCGTTTTCGGCCTCAATCGACAGGTTCATCTTCCCGAAATCAATTCGGGACGCGGTGAGCGGGTAGTTCTGGAACAGACACAATTATAGCCAATATCGTGCCGAGCCGGATATAGCTCAAGTTTCGCAGTCGAGATCGAGTGACAGCTTACGCAGAATGCCGTGAGTCGGCTGGGAAACTTGGGATAGAGGGCTTTGATTTCACATTTTTCAATGGAGGGGGGGACTCCGTGCATCGGAGCTACGAACAGTGAGAAACGCTTCTTATTATTACAGCTACACTCATGCAATCGAAATAACATGCGGCCGGTTCTTGGGAGACAGTGCAATCTCGCACCATGCGGCTATTTCGTCGGGCGTGAGATGGTATCCTTCCTCGAGCTGTATCGTCGCATGCACCTTTGTCGTCCCCAACAGAGACGAATCGGGGAGGGGGGTTAGAGAGGCATCGTGGATTCCATCGTGACGGCGGAGTAATCGTTCAATGTGGGATGGATAAATGTTGCTGCCGCCGCGATTGAGCATTCGCTTTTTCAGGCCGAGCAAACGAAGGTAGCCATTCCGGTCGATTGTGCCGATATCGCCGGTATGAAGAACGCCTCCGGACAATGCGGTTGCGGTTGCCTGTGGACGGCGATAATACCCCTTCATCACGTTGGCTCCATCGATCAGGATCTCCCCGCAGGGCCCATGTTCGGTGGGTTGTGCCCTGTCTGCATCGGCAATCCTCAATTTGCAGCAGGTCATGGCCCTTCCAACAGAGTCGGGGACAATTACGTCACCGGGGCGGGTGAGGGTGCAAATCGGTGAGGCTTCGCTCAATCCATAGCCTTGTCGTATTTCAATACCGAACTTTTTCTTGAATCGTTCGAACACGGGGCGCGGCAGGGCAACGCCGCCACAGACAACATCGGTCAAACGTGCGTTTTCCGCCGGCCGGGCACGGGTCATCAGGTGAAGGATCATTGGAACGGTATACAGGTGAGTGACCGGGCTTTCAACCAGGTCGGCTATCATTTGAGGGAAAGACTTGTCTGAATCCATTATGTAAATCTGCCCGCCCTGGGAAGCGGGAACCAGAACTCCGGAAGCCAGACCGAACAGGTGACTATAGGGAATGGCGGCACAACTGACCGAGGAGGTAGAGATTTTTTCGCACTCGGCGCCGGAGAGTACATCGGAAACAATGTTTTCGTGTGTCAGCATTGCTCCTTTCATGTGTCCGTCGTCCGCGGCCGTATAGATCATGGTACAGACATTCTCGAGCTCATCGGAAACTTGTGCGGCATCTCTACAGAGTTCTATTTCCGACTCATAGCTGAACTCCAGGCGTGATGTTGCCACGCGTATGATGGCCGCCGGGGGAGAGTCGGATCTCATTTCCTGAAACTCCAGCTCTCCGATGTCCGGTTCGACCAGGACGCAGATTGTCCCGGCCTTGATCACGGCAAAGTAGGCAATGACGAACTTCACGTGATTGGTCGAAAGGAGATATACAAAGGGGTGGCGGTCGGACAAGTGCTCACGCAGGTATTTCGCCAGACGGTCTATGTCGCAAGACAGTTCCTCCGGCTCAAAAACCCGATTTCGAAAGTGCACTAGCCCGAAATTCTGAATGTCGGGTACTCTCATCGTGGGGCTAGTCCACGCGCTCCGTCAATGCGGTGTCGATTTTCCCCAGAAAATCGTTCAGCGTGTTGGATTCAATCGTGTCGAGGGGGAGTTCTATGTCGAGTGCAATTTCGATCTTTGAGGTCAGCGAGACGTATTGCATTGAGTCAAGTGAAATCTGAGTCTGAAGATCTCCATCCGGATCAATGGCGTTGGGATCCATGTTGGTGGCGTCACGAAGAATGGCGAGAACAGTCTCGCGGGTCTGGGAGTCCATCGATATCTCCTTCTCGTAGTGGTTGTCGGCGGCGGCCGATAGTTCATAAACCTCGAAAAGGAGACTGGAATCCCTTTTCGAGTATCTAACCCGCCCCATCAAGGGAGACGGGGTGAATTCCCGCCGCACAGGAACATTTTGCTGCAAAATCCTTTAGTTCAGAATCAGTGTAGTGCTTGTTTCCGCAACTGAATACCGGAGTTATTCCCGGGTATCGACGAAACGCATCGATATAGGTATTCAGTTTCTCCTGAGTAATGTTCCCACGTCCCCAGGAGCAGGGGAAACCCTCGTCTAAGGCAACGAGCAGTCCTTCGACCTGGCAGCCATAGAAATGGTACGGTGATGACAGGCCGATGTCAAACCCTGTTTCAAGGGGGACGGGTAATCCAACGATGCCGCCGTGATAGAGCAGAACATCCGGCCGGAGGTTTTGGGGATCCCACCGTACATTCAGCGGTGACGACGCATCGCACACTATGGTCCAGGGACCAAAATCTTCGATCGAGGTCAAATGGGTGTAGGAGCTGGTCACGTATATGACAACATCGCAGTCATGAACAACCGCCCGATTGTCCGTCGACAGAGTATAGTCGCATCGGATCTGATCTTTTTGCCGTTCGATGCACTTCTCAAGTGGTTCCATCCCTCGACCGGTCAAGATGAGTCGTGAGACCCGAGACCCGAACCATCCGACACAGGTGCTCCCGATATCACCCGAAGCCCCCACGATCCCGACTGTCATATCCTCTAACGAGCGGTTCATCCGGCGTAGCAGATCCGAGATCGACTGGATAATGACTGCTGCGGTAAATGCATTTCCGGAAGTAATGCGGAGTCCATACTTACGTTCAAGTTCCTCTTCCATGCCCTGAAGCACGATGGAGGTAAATGCGCCCATGGCGGCCACCGAACATCCATCCTCGGCCGCGAGTTTTAGAGAACCCTCGACCTTCTTTATTATCCTTCGTATGCTGATTTCTCTCATCTCCGGAAGAAATGGGACCATGTATACGTTTCCGTGGACAGCAGCTGTTTCGCTAAGCCATATGTCGGGAAGCGTCCCTGCTTGAAAGGGGTGTGCCCACTCGAAAAGTTTCACCAGGAGTTCGTCACGCCACGTTTTGTCCGGGCGAAGCATTCGAACGAAGGAACGGAACAGGTCTGCATCGGGCGGGTGACCGATAAGCGCAGCTTTGGGGCGAACGCGTCTTGTTGTTTCCATAAGTCCTGCAGTACGGTTACGGCACAACGACGCCGAATGCGCCGTGCCGGATTGGCGATTTTCTGAGAATCAACTATTCGATAGAGAGGGAAGAGGCGGAAGCGGCCTTCTGTTCACCGGGGCTACTTCCGCGATATAGGATCCGAAGCTCAGGGCTGTTCGGAGACAACCTGATAAAGCTTTTCCTCACCTGCAGCACCTGCTCGTTTCGGTGAACGAACGGTTTGGTACAAACAGACCGTGTTTTCCGCAACCGCGGAATCACGGTTGAGGCGGGCGGAAAGCGTTTGCAGTTCGAGGTCCGTCAGCTCTTTGGCGAACGCAAACCGGAATTGGTTGGTGTCCGATACGGGGGTAACTTCCCGGGGAACTATAACAATATCACACAGTTTAAATGGATCATTTATGAGTCGGGCGCTATTCGTGCACTCTACCCGCATACCGCCGCGTGACATATCAAGAACCTTTACCGGCACATCGTGGTCGATATAGTTGACGACAGTGGAACTGCGAGACGCAATTCGTTCATGCTTACGCTGCTTTTCGCCTCGGATCGAAAGCGACATGTTCTCGTACTCGGATGTAGTCAAATCGCTCTTGAAGAGAATCCTCTTAGCCGACCCAAGCCCGGAAATCTCCAATACCTGTGCCTGGATTTCGCGGCTTCCGACCTGCAACTCCACCGTATCCTTCTCGAACGGTGAGGGAACATTGACCATCATGCCGGCTTTTGAAAAATCCATCACCAACGCCCGAACTCTCGTTCCGGAGATCGAGAGGTCTGCGTACATATGAGGACGATTACGGGGAGTGACACGCTCATCCCGAACCTTGTCACGAAGTCCTTCGGCAATTCCCGCGGCAAGTGAATCGCCAAACGCCTGGACTCGTTTCATGAGTTCGTCTCCGAGCGCCGCCCCGAGAAGGGGTAGCCCAAGGTCGAAAGTCATATCGAAAGTAATCTCGATCTCATGGTCCATATTGAGCGCGATCGTCCAATTCCCGAACAATGTCTCGAAATCGCCGTCGATCCCCTGGAAGGAGATCTGGTACTCGGGGAGATTCATCTGCTCTTTCTGAATCCAACGAAACGGAGCCCCATCGAGTGTCACAAACCACTGAGAGCGTCCTTCGTCAGCGGTTCGCCGTAGTGTTTCTATACGATCTATCTGTTTAGTCGCTTGTGCAAGATTATTGAAATCGCAAATCCATCGCCACGCGGCTTCCCGTCTGATCAGACTCGGTAACGGCGTCTTGGACACAATGCTCTTTTCGGACATACTTTCTCCCCGGCACCAATATATGGTGGTCAAACCTGCTTCGTTTTACAATCAAATGTGTGATGCCGATCACATCGTCTGCATCAATATAGGAATTCCTCTTCGGTTTCGCAACCGGGAAATGGCTTCTGCGGTGAGCCGGCGTATGCTTTGCAGAGATATCCTCTTCGTTTCCGGAGTACGGAATATTTCATTCCGAGTCTGTATACGCCTCGCAAGTTATTGTGGTGGTTGATACTTACATTTTGCGAACATCCAGAGCTCCACAGAGAACGAAAGCAACCAAACCGTGAAAATTTCTTCTTAAAAAATTTGTGCGGAATGAATTCACGGGCGGTCGATGCATATCAAAACACCCGAAAAGGAGGGGAGTGAGATGAAAAAGGCACTTATTTCGGCGACGATGGTTCTAATGGTCGGGGTAACTCTCGCAGGAGCACAGGGCCGCGGTATGATGGGCGGTCACATGATGCAGTCGGATTCGGGAATGATGAAAACCGGGATGGGTTGCGGAATGATGATGGGCATGGCGTCACCGAAAGCTGTCATTCCTGTCGACGACGGTATCATTGTGGTGGTTGGAAACAAGCTTATGAAATACGACAAGAATCTGAACCTCAAAAAAGAAGCCGAAATCGAGATCGACTATGAAGAAATAGAGGCGAGAATGCAGCGGATGCAGCAAATGTGTCCGCACATGCAGTCGGCCCCCGTCCAGAATGGTCAACAGGAACAGGAGCCTGAGCAAGAACAGTAGAACCGGCCGTCTTCGTGTCCTTCGGCGAACTCAGGTACTTGGTGCAGAGCTTCCTAATGTATTACAAACCGCCCGTCCTGAGCTCCGTCCTGAGCCCCGTCGAAGGGCCCTTCGTCCCCGTGTGCCCACCGGTCCCAAGACCGGCGATCAGGGGCACGGAGCCGTGGCCAATTCGTCCGGAGAGTCGACAATCCTGATAATCCTGTCCAGATCAATGACCGTCAGCAGGTGGCGAATGCTGCCGTTTGGGCGTACGACGGCAAATTCCCCTCCTCGCTCCCTCGTTTCTTCGAAAATCAGGACAAGCGTGCTTACCGCGGCCGAACAGAGATAGGATTCGTCGGCAAATCTGACGGCGATATTCACAATTCCCTCAGAAAACGCTTCCTCGGCCGCTTGCTTTATCTCAGGTAGAGTATCTGCAAACCGAGTCCTTCGGGTAAGATGAACAAGACGGTATGAGCCGATGTTTGAGATTTTAATCTCCATGGGGATCTCCCGAGCTGAGTTGTGGAATGATATTATCTAATAAAATTGCCGGGAAACCGTCGCCGCAAGCGAAATCTGAGTTACCGCGGGATCCGGTGTTGTTCCCCGGTCCGGTGAACCATGGCGGGCTCGGCGCAATATTTTACTATCGATGTTGCGACAAGCACTTAGGTTCAAAACGGCTGCCCGGCGAGCGGCAACGGCAGGCGGCCGGACAGAGCATTCTTTTCTCTGATTTGCCCGGTACGAAGGAATTGGTCGAGAGCCGTGGTCGAAAGGGAAAACTCCTGATTCTTCAAGCTACCTGGTTGCGCGCAAAAGGCACAAGAAGCCGGGAACATGGTATTCGGACTGCACCCCGCAGGAGAGCCACCCAACTGCGTGGTCGGGGCATTTCGCGGGTATGTGGAAGGTACTCAGAAATTCAGTTTGCCCGGCAGTTGTTCACGAACTCATTTTCCGTCATGAATATGTCGAACGTTTTGTTCAGTCCGACATTCTCGAACCCCTCGTAAATTTTGTCGCGTACGTTCACGAGAAAGATCTTCCCGCCTTTGTTCTCGACCAGCTTCTTGAGTCGAATGATCAGGCCAAGGCCGGAGCTGAAAAGTGACTTGGTATGTGAGAAATCGAGAACAACCCGTTCGCATCCCCCTTCCATTTCAGGCTCAATCATCTCCTGAATTTTCTGATGGTTATCCATATCGATTGAATCGGGGAGTGATATCCAGAGAGCGTCGTGTCGTTTTTCAATCTGAGTTGAGAAGGTTTTCGCCATGGCTATGAACCTCTGTTGATCTGGTGCAGCGGCACATCCGACGGCCGGGAATCGGCATTGGGATGAAATCGCAGCCTGTTACTTCAACTGCTATATACTAAATATACGGTCAGGAACACAAGGAATTCCGGAAATGGGATAACCGGAAATCGGAACGTTTCAAATTCGTTCACCACTGAAATCATGCACTTATCGAGATGATTCCGGGATCAAAAAAGCGCCTCGACCGGGATCCTAAAACGAATAGAGCAGATACGCGTTCATCGCAGGTCCCTCGGCAGGCTGCACCTCCGAGGTGTATCGGAAATAGTATCTGTTCGACCGCAGGGCTTCCCGATTGCAGTAAGATATCCCCCAGAGCACCCGGAAGTAATCCTCTACAAATACCGTTACATCCGCGTACAGTTTGCCCGGTAGATCCGTGGGAATCACAACTTTTGTGGGAACTCGGTACGCACCGCATTTCACTTGAAGCCACTGAAGCGGGCGCAGGATCATTTCTGCACTGTAGTCCACATCTGGAGTTTTGTATGGATCCGGATGATCCGAATTCTCCCCGGTAAGAAGAACTTTTTCACCGGAAAAGGAGAAAGCCACATTCCGGGCAAACGCAGTGCCGTATCGAACGCGAACTCCCAGTCGTCCGTACCCGTCGAACGCCGGACCGGTCTCATTCGTGTCGGGATACACGTTGTCGGTGTCGTAGGGGAACTCCCGTCGGAGTCTGCGGTACGCCGCCTCGACTTCCTCAAGGAAATAGACCTGTGCCGTCAAACCGGATTTGTGCAGTGGCGGCTTTCTGAGGATAGCACGACTGACTGCGAAAGACGACAAAAACCGTTGATTACGGGACTTCACCGCCATATCCCGAATCAGCAAACTGTCCAACTTTCGTTTGAAGGCTTTCAGGTTGTCGTGTGACCGGAGTCGACGGTTGTGATGCTTTGAGATGAGAACGGCGATACGAGCAACGGTTTCGTCGGACAGCTCAAAATCGGCCAGCCCACTTCGGACAAGCTCCTCTTCAAGATCCAGAGCCGCTTCGACGGGCCGAGTGGGAGTCATTCGTCCGATACCCACAAATGGGAGTATCCTGAGATTGCCGGCAATCCCGTAATCCTTTTTCACAAAGTAGTGAGGAAAAAGCAATCGCTGCCAGTGTCCGTCTTCAAGCCCGGCAGACTGGATTTGTAGTTCATCCCAGTCGTAATATGCACGAGTGACGGCCCGGGCATTGATGCCGAGGAGCGGGGTGAGAATATCGGGTCCTTTTTGGGTAACATACCCGGTCAACTCCCGTTCAATTCGTGCATCCACGAATATCCTTTCGGCAAGAGTGTCGACGATCGCCTCAACTGTTTGGATCCGGGGATCTGCTCGTCCACCTTCGTTCCGTTCATAGGCAATGGTTGTTCGAAACCTGGACCACAATTCCCGGGTGGAGTCGCTTTGCAGACCCTGGCTCTCGTATCCGGCATGAATCCAGAGATTCCGGGTACGTGTATCGACTCGGGCCAGTGATGTCGAATCGAGCGGTTCGATTTCGCTGTTGCGTCGGGTTGCGTTTCTTAATTGCAGAGTGAACGCCTGTTCATCATATTCATAGCCGTACTGTTTGTAGAGTTGCAGTATGCGGGCGAAACGCGAAGCCTCGGCGGATATGCATCGGCAGACCGTAAGAAGAATGCAAAATATGATCGGAAATCTCATCGGCTCTATCCGGCTTTCGGCCTCACGACCAGCTTGGTTTGAAACTACTTCCGGTTTCTTCGTCGTTTTCCACCCGCAGAAACGTATCGATCTCCTGTTGAAGTTCCTCAACATGAGAGATCAGACCCACAATTCTATTCTCACGTCGAAGAGACTGCAGGGTCTCGAACACCAGGCGAAGAGATTCGGGATCCTGGGATCCGAAGCCCTCGTCGAGAAAGAAAAAGTTATGTTCTTCGTCCGCAAACCTCTGTACGCTCTCCGCCAGCGCAAGAGCCAGAGAGAGGGATGCCTGAAACATCTGTCCTCCCGAAAGTGTTTTAACGCTCCGAAGGCGTCCTTCGTTGAGAAAATCGCGAACGTAGAACTCACCGTCGGATGAAGGCTCCAGGCACAGGCGCTTCCGGGTAAGCCGGGTGAAACGCGCGTTTGCGCTCTGGAACAACTGTTCCAGGTACACGGTTGAGACATACTTCACAAACCCTCCGCCCTTGAAAAGACCTTTGAGAATTCGCAGGTTCTCACTTCGCGCGGAACGGTAGCTCAGAAGATCTTCAATTTCCGCCTTTCTTTTCAGTCGCGTTTCGGTCTCGGCCAGCGCACTCTCGAGTTTGCCCGTCTCCCGATGCATTCCTTCCATCTCGGCGACAAGATTTTCCAGAAGCTCGCTGGTCTTCCTGTGTTCGTCTTCAGAGTACGGATGCTCCTCGGCCCGTTTTCCGAGACCCTCGAGCTCCCTGCCGACCGAATACAGTTCTCTTCGAAACGCGGCACATTTTTCTCGCTCTTCGGAAACGTCGGGTGCATTGGCCAGAATGCCACGAATCTCCGCCTCATCGGCAAACACCGAATCGCTCACCGCCTGCTCCAATGCATTCCGAAGTGACGCGGTACGTTTGAGCGATTCTTCATGGTTTACCATTTTCTCCTCGACCGCCCCATGTACGGCATTTCTTCGATCCGAGAGCTTCCTGAACCGTGCCTGTGCTCCATTGTACCGTTCTTCCGCTTCAGCCGCTTTGTGGAGCAGGTTTTGTGCCTCCCCGCGGAGCTCCTCGTCTTCCATCGATTCCCACCGTTTCGGATCGATTCGTCGGAAAGAGTTGGTTTTCGTGCTCTTTTCGACTTCAAGGGCATCGACTTGCCGTTCAAGCTCCCGAAGCCGATCCGCGCACCGGCTTTCGCGCACGGTGATCTCACGTATCTCTTCTCTTTTTGCCCGAACCGCCTTATCCAGCTCGCCGATCCGCGCTGTTTTCCGACGAGTCTCGGCAAGTTCCCGTTCCACGCTATCGAGTCCGACGAACTGCCGTTCACGCCGACGAAGCGGTTTTTCCCGCTCACTCAGTTCGTTACGTTTTTGCGCGAGTTCGACCGTCAACTGGTCCCGGTGACGTCTCCGTTCAATGTCACCTGCTTCGAATGAACTCAAATCAGTCTGAAGCGCTCGTGTCTCGGAGATTCTTTTTTCGATGTGTCGGAAAGCCTCCAGCTCTCTCTCCAGGGCTTGTCGGGCATCCACTGCATCGTAGGTCGACGGGTGCTCCTGCGCTCCGCACAAAGGGCAGGGGACACCATCCCTCAGCTCCCGTGCAAAATCCGCGAGTCCGGTGTGTAGCCGCAACTCGTCAATGGATTTCTGAATCCGAGACAACTCGTCGGTCAGTGATTTGATTTTTCCTTCTACCGTTTCCTTCAGCTCTGAAATGGGTAGGTCCCCACCCGCCGGAATCCTGTCGTGTGCCCGGTTCTTGAGGACTTTGGTTTTCTCTTCTCCGACACGCTCGAGTTCCACCAGCCTCGTTTCGAGTTCTTTTATGGACTCGGCAAGGGAGTGCTTGTCCTGGAACCACTTTTTCCACTCCAGAAGCTCCTCTATATTGCCGAGATTGGACCGGAGCTCTTCTGTCTTCTGCTCGTCCGCCGATATCTCCCGGTCAAGTGCTTCCCGCCTCTTCTTCAGATGCTCAGGCTCTTCCGCGGCCTTCCGGGCCTCTTCCCGTTTGACGGCCTCAAGCCGCTTCAGTTCATGCACTTCCACCAGCACCGAAAGCTCATGAGCAGTTTCGATGCGCGCCGGTTTGGCGTCGACTTCGGTCTGCAGTTCGTCAATTGTTTTTGTGCACGCGTGCAGCTCAACTTCAATTTGAGAGAGTTCCTGCTTTCTCTCCGAGATTTGCTTCTCGATCTCGCGTGCCCGACGGGTCTCTTCATCCAGGCCGCGGAGCAGTTCGGAAAAGGTGCTTTGGCAGCGTTCGAATCGCTCCAGACGGTCTTCGCACTGCCGGATATCCGGTTCCTTTGTTTTCAGCTGTTCGTATGTTTCACGGGCCTTTTTCAGAGCGCCGTGAATTTCGTACGCCGCACGAAAGTTCTGTTCACGCGATTCCAGATCTTTGCGTTTTTCCTCGGACTCCCGAAGTCTCCGCACGGCCTCTTTGTGCTGAGCTCGAAGCTGCTCCTGGATTTCCTGCGAAACATCACCGAACGCGATCGCTTCGCCCTGCAATCGGTTGTATTCGGCGGTGTTCTCGGTCTCGAGCCTGGACACCCCGGCGCTCAAGTCGAATCTGTCGAGCCCAAACAGATCACGCAGCATGGTCGTTCGGTCCTTGCTGCCGAGCTGAAGAAACTCCTGAAATTTGCCTTGAGGAATGATAATCGTCCTGCGGAAATTTTCGTATGACAATCCCAGGATATGTTCCGCATCGGATGATTCGAGTGGTGTCCATTCGTCGTTGTCCCACACGTACGCACTGCGATTCGGCGTCCGGACCTTGTCGAAATGCCGGGAGTTGCGTTTGCATCGAACCGCAAATCGATAGGTTCGCCCCGGCTTACCGGCGGAAAAGTCGAATTCAATGAAAAGTTCGTTTGACCGAAGATTCATCATGTTGTACGCGACGTTGTCGCGCTGATGAAGTCGTTCGGTTCGGCCGTACAGCGCATAGGAAATCGCTTCGAGAACCGTGGACTTGCCGCTACCCACACTGCCGAAAATACCGAACAGTCCCGCATCGGTTAACCGCTCAAAATCGATTACCTGTTTACTGGAATACGAGTATACCCCCTGCAGGGTGAGCCGAAGAGGGATCATGATTCATCCCCCGCAACGACTTCCCGAAAGAGCGAAAGAAGATCTTCTCCGGGGGATTGTCCGGTTCGACTATGAAAAAAATCGCTGAACAGCTCGGACATACTCTGGGAGAGATCGATCGACCGGCTCCCATTACCGTCTTCATCAGTGCTCCGACCCGTTTCCGGAATGATTGCAACGATACGATCGTGCGCATCGTTGATTCGTCCCCGTTCTTCGGAGGTGAGATACTGCTCGGTCGCCATGGTCAGTTCTACGTAGGCATGCGAATGGTCCGTCAGCCAGGAGAGCGCCGACTCGACGCTGGTGTGGCGACCCCGGATCAACGACTTGCCTTTCGTCAGGGGAACCTCCGTTGCTGTGGCAGATTCTCCGGGCTTTACTTCTACAATCGTAACCGATTTGGGGTCACCGCTCTCGGCAAACCCGTATCCCAGCGGGCTGCCGCAGTACACCACCGGAGCGCGTTCCTTCCGATAGGCTCGTCGTCGGTGCAGATGTCCGAGAGCCGTATACTGCACTTGTGAAGGAATCGCATCGGTATAGATCGCCTGTGCACCACCGACATGCAAAATGGGTTTTTCTTCGGTGGGCTCTTCGGGCGGAGTCTCACCTCTGCCGACAACGAAAAGGTGTGCGGCAAGAAGATTCACCCCCTGGTCGTCGCAGAAGTCCGCCGCCAGATCCTGCCAGTGACGTTCCAGCATGCACCGGAGGTCTTCTTCGGGATCGTCCCCTTCAAAACAGGACCGAAGTCGGTATTCGTTGGCATATGGTGTCCCGATAATCCTCAACGGGTGCGCAACGCCGGGCGTTTGGATCTCTACTGCCCCCGGGCGTGATCGCAAGACCTCGATTCCTTCATTGAGGCGAAAGGGGCGAACCGTGGAAAGGGGATACCCCATGAAAATAATGCCGCATTCGCGTGCGAGCGGATCGGGAGCTTCGATACGATCGGGAGAGTCGTGATTCCCGGACAGTGCCACAACCGCCCGGCGTCCGTTGTCGGCCAGACGCTTGAGAGTCCGGTAGAGCAGTTCGGTCGATTCGGTGGGGGGATTATACGTATCGTATATGTCTCCGCTGATCAGGACCGCATCGATCTGCTCACGCTGCGCAATATCGACAATTTCCTCAAGAACTTCGACCTGTTCTTCATGACGGGAAAACCGATCGAGTCGTTTCCCCAGGTGCCAGTCGGAGGTATGTAGTATTCTCATTATTTTCCGATAGTTTTTCGCGTACTCAACAGCAAGATTTTGTTCTTCTCACAAGGGATTTCTTGTTCCCTGTTGCCCCTGGAATTTCGTGCGTGTAATCGGATTCGAGGGTGCTTTTCGATTACGATTGCGAGCACGAGCACGAGCACGAGCACGAGCACGAGCACGAGCACGAGCACGAACACGAACACGAGCACGAGCACGAACACGAGCACGATCGATACGGTTCATGGG
>CAZEMW010000016.1:10831-14781 GCA_964513105.1 uncultured Fibrobacterota bacterium | reverse complement strand
ATATTGAATCCTGAACCGATTCGTACTGTGAACCGGTCCAGCGAACGGGGTTGGCTCCCCAGAATGAACCCGGCACAGCTCGCCGATTCATGGTGGTTTTTGAACTCATTTCTGATGAGTCTACCACCGGATAGAGGGGTGGGTGAAAAGTCTTTCGTAGCTTGGAGATTGTTTCTTGCTTGTCACTTGCTAATAATGAGTCGGGATCAAGCATAAATGTATAACGCGTGTAATCGTCATGAGCAGCTCCCTTTCCCGTAAGGCGACCTTGAATTGGTTGGGTCTCCAGCCATTCACGGTGGCCCGGTGTAACTTCATCGAGTAAGAACTCTGAATTCTTGTGGGGGAAAGCCGACCAGTACTGGAAGTCCTCGGCCATTGTAGTATCTGCGAAGATTGATGCCGAAAACCTGATCCATGGTCGGTACATGATATAATCCCCCGCAGAATTCTGTAACATTGTTCGACCTGAACCATAGGTCTCGTTTTGAGGCCTAAGTCGTATATAGTTGCTGTTTCCGTACGGAGCGATTTTGATCTGGTCTTCGAGGGTATCCGTTTCTCCGGATTTGTAGGTAACTCGACACCAGACCGTCTTTGGGCCGTTGCCGCTTTTCAGGAACCAAGGATGGCGAACTTGTTTTGATTCCAGGTCAATCGGGCCTTGGTCAGGGTTAAGATTGTCCGATGTGTCAAAATCAGGAATGGAAATGACGGAAACGTTATCCGCCGGAAGTCCCGCTGATGTCAGCAGGCCGTCCTCAATGAGTTCTTTGAGCTCAACAGCGGGGGGAAGCTCTTTCGCGTATTCGAAGGATAACCTCACAAGTTCCGATGTTCCTTCTTTCACCAGGTAGTAGTTACACTGCTGGGTGAACTCAACTGTTGAGGCTGGAGAGGAAAAATCTGCCGTAGTGAGTTCAACATCAGGCCGGGTCGTGTACACGTCACCACCATTTATGCTGAAAAGCACCCCACTCCTAACGGTCACTTTAACTACTTCCGAAATGGGGCCGCCAATGGTATCCTGGTCCTGCACTGTGTAAGCACGGAGAGCGTAGTTGTACGGGCCGGCTGCTAATCCAATAAGATCACTATAGGTGTCTGCCGGACCATCCACAAATCTGCGAGGTCCGTCCGCAAGCAAATCTGTGACGCTTATATCGCTTCCACCCCCTGTGGAACGGTAAACTCTGTAGAAGCTTACCGGCGCCTCCGGGGGTGTCCAAGTCAGGCGGATAATACTGCTCTCCGAATCATAACTCCCCTCGAAATTGCTGATCCGCAACGCATATGAATCGGTATCTCGTACCATTACAATCGTTCCGACATCGATATTCAAACTGTCGAGGTCAACTTCGCGTGCTATCATACCTGCTTTCGATATGATCAGCTTCTCCTGAGCAGAGTGCTTTGCCGCTGTCGCGTGCAGCTTCGATGTCCCCACCGTAATCTGCCCGATTCCCCTCAGGTTGCCGTCAAACACGGTGACTCGTCCGGTATGGATGCGTTCGCCCATCGAGAACGAGAAAAGGCGAGTACCGGAAGCCAACGAGCCGAGTGAGGGGGCAAGATCGATCGTGTGGCTCCCTCGGGGCAAACGACGGCGCAGCAAGACTGATTTCCGACCCTGAAGGTCCACGAGCGTAAGGGCAACCAATGATTGTTTATCCAACACGGAGACGGTCAATCGGGAATTCCTGATCGTGATCAGCGGCATTTCGGATTGCGTCCGTTGAAGAGCACCCGAGCTTTGATTCAGATAGAATCGGCCGTGTTCATTGGTGATAGCTTGAAGCCCACCTGAGGAAAGGCGCACCAGAGCGCCCTCAAGAGGAAGAGAATCGGGGTAGACCACTTTGCCGGATATGCTGATAAGGCCGGCCGTGGCTCCGAATGAGAACTGGGCTAATACCAGAAAGGCTTGAAAAAGACGCACGGGGGCCTCCTGAACTGGTGTGAACACTTTTGGACTCGACAGAGAACATTAATTGTGATAAAATAGTTCCGACCGTCATTATCATGGAATCCGACACACTTTCCGGTATCCGCACTCCGATTGTATAAAAATGAAAGATCAAGGTGGTCGCTCAGGGGCGCCATTGAATATTTTCAGTAGTACCCCCGGGACACTGGTGTCCCGGGGCGGAACGATCGCGGGCCTGTCAACATGAATGCACTCCTCCTGACCAATTTCTACCACTTCGCCGCCGGGTTCACTGCCGTATACTGTTTTGTGTTCGTTACGTTTCTGGCCGATCGAATACGGTACTCCCGAATTGCCCGGGCTTATGTAGCCTTCCTCTTCACAATACTGATATGGTCGATAAAAGACAGTATCGTCGTGGCATTCCATCCTTTTATCGGAGAACGGAGTCTGGAGTTCCTGGCTGTGGCTCTCTCGCCGATGTTTCTACTGGTGCTGGTGACCTCCGCGAATCTGTTCATGAATGTCTACAACGGTGCGGTAGAGAAAAAACGGGTCTTTCGCCACGTGCGCATTTCGAATATTGCTCTTGCGGGCATTGTCGCGTCGATTTATGTCGCGGCACTCTGGGTACCGGAATTCTTGTATATAGACTTCACCCGGGGAGCCTTTGATTACCACTATTCCCCCGGTCCCGGGATTGTGGTTTTTGTAGTGCTGCTTGTGACTGCGGTGGGGGGCGGCGCAGTTTTTCTGATGGGGCTTGCCCGTAAGGAGAGCCGATTCGAGGCATTTGCGGTTGGTACGGTGGGTCTCCTCTGCCTTCTGTTTATACTGGGAGCCAACTTTGTTCCTCAGTTTGCCGGATTTCGCGGGCTCCCTCGTTTTGGTGCGCTCAGCGCCTTCCCGTTTAGTTTGATAGCTTTTTTTGTGATTCGTCGCCACGGAAACTCCTTTTCGGTCCGTCGCGTCCTCGAGGAACATCGAAAACTAAAAATCATGGGAGAAAGCCTTCGGGGGTTGGTGGGGAAGTACGACGAAGAGGTTATCTGCCGCAGCATATGCGACTACGCCCGGGAAGTTTCGGATTCGGTGTATGTGTGTATGATGGTTTTCGACGACGAAGCATCGCATTACCGTATCCGGGCACTGTCTCACTCTTCGGCTCCTGCGTCGGACACTGCCTATTCCCGACTTCCTTTGACAATCGGCAAACAGTATCGATTGCGGCCCGGAAGCATTCTTGAGATGGTGAAAATCGATAAACAACCTCATACGTGCGGGGGCATCCGTGAGTTTTTCAGCGGAGAGCTCGATCCGGGTGAAGCCACCGAGCTGGACCGTTCGGCACGTATTCGCCAGGTGATCGGCTATCCGATTGTACTCGACGAGGAACTGCGCGGTGCGATTGTATTCTTTCGTCCGACCAAAACGGAAACGCTTGATATCTACGGAATCTTCTCTACTCAGTGTGCGCTGGTTCTCAAATTCTCTGCGCAGATCTCGGAACTTGAAGAAAAACAGCGACTTGAGGACATGCTGCACCATTCGCAGAAAATGGATGCTCTGGGGCAACTGGCCGGCGGAATCGCTCACGACTTCAACAATATGCTGGCCGGGATTACGGGATATGCGAATCTGATCAAACGATGGGCCGTCAAGGATCCGCAAAAAGTGGCCACTTTTGTGGATACAATACTGAATGCGTCGGAGCGAGCTTCGGATCTGGTGAATAAGCTGCTGGCGTTTGCACGAAAAGGCAAGTACCAGGTGGTGGTTGTCGATGTCCATAAGTCCATTGACGAGGTAATTGCAATCCTTGAACATACCCTGGATCGAAGGATACGAATAGAACGAAAGTGCCAGGCATCCCCGTCTACGGTAAGCGGAGATCCCGGTCAGATACAAAATGCCTTTCTTAATCTGGCTTTGAATGCGCGAGATGCTATGCCGGAAGGCGGCGTTTTGACTTTTTCAACCCGGGTTGAAACTCTACAAGAAGGCGACACCGACCGTTTTGACC
>CAZEMW010000016.1:7200-10821 GCA_964513105.1 uncultured Fibrobacterota bacterium | reverse complement strand
GGCGTGGGGATGAGCCGCGAGACACTGTCGCATATTTACGAACCCTTCTTTACCACCAAAGATGTGGGTAAGGGAACCGGTCTGGGGCTGGCGAGTGTATATGGGTGCGTAAAGAGTCACAGTGGATTCATAAATGTCAAAAGCGAACCCGGTCGCGGAACGGCGTTTCAGGTGCACCTTCCGATCCTGCGCCAAACAGGGCAACAAGCCCCTGAAAAGGGGGCTGAAACTCGTGGTATGCCGACCGGTAAGGGACACGTCCTTGTTGTTGACGATGAGGAAATCATTCGTGGGTTCTGCAGAGAATTGTTGACAGACAGTGGATACAGTGTTACGGAGTGCTGTGACGGATTGGAAGCGGTCGAGTATTTTCAGAAGCGGCACAAGAGAGTCGATGTCGCAATAGTAGATATGATAATGCCGCGCATGAGCGGAGTCGACTGCATACGGGAAATCCGTCGAATTGACCCCGAATTACGAGTTATCCTTTCTACCGGGTATGATTTCACCAACAAAACCCAGCACCTGATTTCTTCGGGCATTACGGATTTCCTCCAGAAACCGTTCAGGGAGTCGGACCTTCTAAAGGCGGTCGGCAGGGTTTTCGAGGAGGAAACCACGGAGTCATAGGATCAGGATCAGGTTTCGGCGAGTTGCGCCGGCAAAAACGAAGTCACGAAACTCCCCGGCAATAAGGGAGAAGATGTTTCAGCATCGTTTCGGCTGCTTCTCCGACTGACCGGTCATTCGCACTGCTTTTGCGTCTCTTCGAAAAGGCGATCGTCATTTCTCAGAATATCGACCAGCCCGGATGTAAAAAGGGCTTGGACCCGCTCAATACCTCCGGCATATCCTTCCTGTTTGAGAGTTGTGCAAAAATTTTCATGAGGGCGAGCTTTGCGATAGTCCGGTTCTTTCGGCGGATGCCGCAGATAGCGGGTAATGAGCGTTACATCAGAGCTAACCATCAGTGAAGACTGATAGAAAAACAGTTTCGGATTCTGTTGCAGATACAAAGAGCTTCCCAGAATCTTTTTGTCACCGATCGAAAGATCGCTGATACCGCTTTCCCGACCGTGAAGGTCGAACTGATGTGCAAGTAGCCCGAGCATCGGTCGATGGATCCGATGGTAAATGTCTTTTATTCCCTCGCCGGGCCTTCGGTGTCCCACCACTACGGTGATGATCATGCCGGGAGAGAGCACGACAGTTCCCCCGCCACCTCGGCGAGCGCGAACTGGTACACCGTCATTACGGCAAACGTCGAGATGAATCTCTTTTTCCACCTTGCACGCAGGACCGTGAACAACTTCCACATTCTCTTGCCGGTATACATACACGTAGGGGAGCGTACGGCAGGAGCCAAAGAGAAAAAGCGCATCGTTTTTGCGTGGCGGATCCGGAAAGCGAGGCAGAACACTCATCGTTTCGTTCTATTCTTGTGAAAAACGTTATGAACCAACAGCATAAGGTACATCGCGGCGGGGGTCAGGCGAACGAGAAACGGTCTTTTGATATGTATTGCCCGTTCGGGGCACATCTCCTGACAGCAGTAGCATCGAATACATCGCTCATATGAATACGCCGGGGGAACTTTGTGGTTTCCATCACGCCAGTCAACCGCCTTCGGAGATACCGGACATGAGCGAACGCAGGTTCCGCACCGGGTACACTTTGGCGAATCTATAACGGGACGGGGAATTGTCCGGGTTCGAAGAAACTTGCTGAGAAACCCGCGTGGGAGAACGTCGGGAGGCCTCCGTTCGACACGAAAGGAAGTGTCCTTCACCAAATCGAGCGGTTCGCCGACGATCTCGATCGACTCCCGTGATGACGTTCCCAGCCCGGCTTCTTCGGCGGCGCGAATAGTGGGTACGTACTCGGTGTTGAGCCCCACAAGTTCACAGGCGACCGAATCCATTGCTACCGGATCGGTCGAAAAAAGCAAAAGAGACATCTGTTTCGCATCCCCACTTTGCGGACCGTTTCCTTCCATTGCCGTGACGGCATCCATAATGTAGAGCCGTGGACGGACGAGGCTCGTCACATCGGCGATCAGGCGTGCAAAATCTCCGATATCCGAGTACCTGGCGTGGTACTCACCTTTTGCCGGTCCGGGAATACACCCATACTGGTTCTTCACGGCCCCCGTTAAGCGAGTGAACCCGTGTGTCTTCAGTTTCGGAAGACTGATAATTCCATCAGCCTCAAGAACTCCGTCGGCAATGAGCAGCTTTTTCGCTATTTTTCCACTCGGGTGAGGAATCTCCGTACCGTGGTCAAAATCGGCTAAGGGGATGTTCAGAGACCGTGCAACACCAGCAAATCCGGAACGTTTCATGTGCGGCGCCACGCCGAATATGCCGCCCGGTGAGTCTCCATAGCACACCTTTGTGTCGGCATGAATGAACAGTTCCGCAACTGCCTGAAAAACAGTCGGATGGGTTGTCGCATGTTGTTCCGGGGGTCTGCCCATGAGTCCGTTGGGCTTCAGAAGAAGGGGGCCCGATCCGTCCACAAAACGCTCTGTACCGCCCAAATGATCAATACCGATCCGTACCGCTTCGCGGACTGCCGAAGGGTCATACGTACTGCAGCGTACCAGTGCAACTCGTGATTTTTGTGACATGGCTTTAAAATACATCGGTTTTGCATTCTGATGGATCGATCGTATTTTACATAGTGCCTGTCCGGAAACCCGCTTTCGCAGCCGGTCGACGCGCCGAATGGGGTTTTCGGACAGGCACTACATAGTACGGTTCTGAGCCCGTATTCGTCTCAGACACTGTTTGTGAATGAGCCACAGCGTTTAGAGGGAAGCGTCCCGGCGGATTTGATGTTCGCCTGTCCCTGTGGGTAGTGTGCGTCGGGACCAGGAAGGGAAATGGATGACGAATTTCGAGCAACGCGACGAAGGATACGTTAAGTTTGGATGCCGCCTCGAGCCTGGGGCACCACCCGATTCGACGATTATCGCGCAACTGAACCGATGGCGTGACAAACTGTACGATATGAACTTGATTGGAGCGTACCCTGACGGCATCGGGTTTGGAAATTTGAGTCTGAGGAGTGGGGCCGACAATCGATTCGTGATAACGGGCACCGCAACAGGATCCATTCCGAGACTCTCAACCGAACACTACACGGAAGTGGTCGAGTTCGACATCGCCCGGAATCACGTAGTTTGCCGCGGGCGAGTTCGTGCTTCATCGGAATCGATGACTCATGGAGTACTCTATCTTCTGAATCCCGATATCCATGCCGTAATTCATATTCATCACGAAACGATGTGGGAACAGATGCACGATACGGTTCCAACTACCGGCTCTTCGGTGGCATACGGCACTCCGGCAATGGCTGAGGAAATGCAGCGGCTGTACCGGGAATCCGATTTGTCGCAGAAACGTATAGCCGTAATGGGAGGACACCGGGAAGGCATCGTGGCATTTGGTGAATCCCTTGATACGGCGGGAGAACTCCTTCTACAGTATTACTCCACGCTGGTTGCCAAACCTTGACGGTTTCCCGGTCGGTCTATCCTCCAGTGGCGGCAGCGTGGTTTCTCAGGTGCAACGCGGTTCCCGATCTTACTTCGTGCACATTCTTCCGCGAAACCAAAGG
>CAZEMW010000016.1:0-7190 GCA_964513105.1 uncultured Fibrobacterota bacterium | reverse complement strand
GGCTTTCATACACGTAACTCCCTTTTTCCCTGAAAAGCCGGGCGTTGACCCGATGTGTGGAGAACGAAACCGGGAATGAAAATTTCGGCCGCTCGAAAACCGTGTAACATACTCTGCATTCGGTGCGTTTTTTATGGTAGTACCTGTTGGATACCGGGACCTTGCAACCTGGTACCCGCAGGCCGGTAAGGCCTGTCAGTAACTAGTTGTCAAATGAAGACTCAGGTACGTAACACCAGGGCAGGTACACCGACAACACACGGTTTCGCACCACAAAGGAGGAGGCTTATGACAGCTCATGCGCTGTATGCCCGGATCGGATTTGGTCGCTATGATGACGAAGATGATCGGGAAACTCACGCTGTTTCTCCCGCCGAATTGGTCGGACGTATACGGGAATCGACGGAACTCTTTGCGGTAGAACGGGATACCGTACTGCCACGCGCACAGGTGATTACCTGCATTTCCGCCCTCTGCCTCGGCTGGTATTTCATGAATGTTGAAGTCGCCCGAGGTGTATCTGCTATTATTATTTCGCGTGCTGAGTCGGTGGAAGGATCGATTGAAGTGCTGCGTGAGCCCGTGACAGACCCCCGAAGGCATATCGAACGGCCTCGTGTCCTCAAATCTCCCCGCGTCCCAACCGTTCCTCCCGCTCAGGCAAACCCTGTGGAGAGGAGCAGCACATCCGCAACAGGTAACGGCTCTCCGATGGCCCGTCTCATGAAGGAAAACGTATTTGCTTCTGCCAACGCTGGTGCCGCGGATGATGTTCTTTCGGGTGAAGGCGGATTTGCGAAAGATATTGATCGCATACTGCAAAGCGCCGGACGTGGACTAAGCAGGTCCCAAGGGAGCGGCGCAAATGGGAGACGGGGTTTCGAATCAATCGGATTCGGCCTCGGGCCGGCGGGACACCCCGAGGGGACCGGTCTTGGTGACGAATACGATCGACTGATGCGTGGCTCTTCCGCGAGTCTGGAACTGAAGGGCGAGAGGAGGAAAGAGCCGATCTCGGCAGTAGGGACCGAGCTACCACCGTCGAGAGTCGGCACTGTCGAAGGCATGCGTAATCGAGCCGATATACAGCGAACGGTACTGCAGAACATCCCCTCGCTGCGGCACTCCTACAACAGACGGCTCCAAGCCCGTCCCGGTCTGGCAGGGAAAGTAACCGTACGCTTTGCCATTGACGAATTCGGAAATGTGCTGTACTGTGAAGTTCTGTCGTCCACACTGCGGGATGCCGAACTCGAACGTACGATCCAGTCCCAAATCAAGCGGTGGAGGTTCAGGTCCATCGATCGGACGGGTGATGTTACGGTTATCGAGTACCCCTTTGTGTTCTCTGCATAGATCGGGGAACACGGAATCCGGAATTCTGGAACTCTGCAACGATCGCATGCCGGTAGCCGTCGGGCCTGGTTCGGCGTTTTATTCAGATTTCGGTCGAAGCATTTCGCGGGAGCCGTCGATCTCCCGAAGGCGTCACGGGCGGGTACTCGTGGCGCCGTTTTGGTTGTGCTGCCTATCGAAAGGGCTGGGAAAATCACGGCCGGGTTGACATGTTGGTTGTTCACAGGGACGCTATGGCTTTCGCAGCCGAGGACCCGGCCAGAAATCCGCTGGAGAAGGCCCACTGTAGATTGTACCCGCCACATGGGCCGAGTACATCGAGCAGCTCACCCGCAAAGTAAAGGCCCGGCACAAGGGAGCTCTCCAGGGTATCGGAGCGCACTTGAGAAATGGATACGCCACCCGAGGTAGCCATGGATTTCTCAAATCCCTCGGTACCGGAGACGGTAAGTGGTATCCCGCGTCCAAGCGCGGTTGCGAGTTTTCCCCGGAGCGCTTTTGTCAGATCGCCCATACGTATTTCGTCTACCTCGAGAATGCGGCAGAACGTTTCCGCGACTGCATCGGGCATTTGCATGCGCAGTATAGCACGTACCGTGCGAGATCCGAGATTTCGTTGCGCGGCAAGTAGTTCTTCTATTCGGGACTGTTCGTCTCGCCGGAAGTCGGGTACCAATCTGACGGATACTGAACTGCCGGATGTGAGTTGCCGGGCAATTGCCCCGGATCGGTTGAGGACGGCAGGCCCGCTTATACCATGGTGGGTAAACAAAACGCCGGGAGTCATTCGTTTCAGTTTCAATCGTCCCTCCGGCCGGAGCACCGCGGTATCCAGTGTGATGCCCCGAAGCGTACGGGGCCATTCCTCCACCGTGACAAGACCCACCAACGCGGGAACACACGGTATGATTTTGTGGCCGACATCCGAACAGAGCCGAACTGCCTTCCGGGCGGCATCAGTCCCCGCCGTTCGACTTAGTCCGCCCGTTGCCAATATCACTGCGTGGGCCCGAAACTCTCCCTGGTCCGTTGCCACTCCCGCGGTACGTCCCGACATCATTACAAGATTTTCAGCAACTGTTCGGGTGGATACCTGCACACCGAGCCGTTTCATCCGGTCACGTAGCTTCGCGAGGACGTCGGCCGCTTTTCTTGACTCAGGATAAAGGTGAAATCCGTCGGGGGTCGAAAAACGCAAGCCTTGAGAAACAAAAAAACGCTCCAGATCCTTCGGTCCGAAAGCTTTCAATACAGCCCGCACGAACGGGTGGTGGTCTTCGAAAGCCGAAGCAAAAGCGGCCGGCGCGGCGGTGTTGCTGATGTTGCATCTCGAGCCTCCGGTGAGCAGAAGCTTTGTACCCGGGCGTCTATGGTGTTCAAGCAGCATGACTCGGGCGTTTCTTTCGGCGGCGGCAATGGCCGCCGACATTCCGGCGGGGCCTCCCCCAACCACTATAACATCGTGCTGGTTATTCATGACTTTCAGTCGGCATCCTATAACGATCGGCAGGCAGGCGAATTGGCAAATGCCTGAGGTGAAGAATTCGATATTGCAGAAAGGAACAACGCATTTCTCTTGAGCTATGCTGTCGGTAAAATAACATAAGGGGTTATTGGGTATTCCGGGGCTTTGAAGACTTTCCGCTTACTCGCTTAAAAGCCCGATCTCGGTACTACTTGCGGCTATGAATGATATGAGGTGATCGAATGCGGAACAAATCATCGGCGCCATAAGAAATTACGGGGAGAGCCCCATGCGAGAGAAGTGTCGAAAATGAATGAGATTTCCGGCAGAATGGTAAGTGACTATAAATGAAGGAGTTAGCTATTGTAAAGATTGGGGTTGACTTCGGAGATAGAATTCACTATATTACCAAACGTACAAACGACTCCTCTGTGCCGGCCACCTGGAGCGCTTTTATAGATCGACCCCCGTACTTAAGCGCTAATGTAGGAGAGTTAAGCGATTAACATAAGTAAACCGGCGGCACGCAATCCTTTTTTCTTAGTAAATTTTTTTTGGAACGGTGTTTGATATGAAGATAGATGTCTTTCAATGTATTGTTCCGTTCCTTGATTCTCATTCAGTAGTTTACCCCTGAGGATCTCTTCTTATATCTGCCTCATTCAATAAGTACTAATACCGTATCTTTCCTCTCGGTATGACTTAACCGCGTAAGTCGTAATGGTCGAGAAATCTGTACGCGGTCTTTAAGGCACGATAAAAAGGCTAAATGGGGTGAATGGGATGTCGAAATTGAAGAATCTTTCCGTACTGGTAATAACGATGATGATGTACACAAGAGCGGTAAGTGCTCGCGGTATCGATGCGTCATTGAAAGGTAGTGATGCCGTATTGAGCCAAATTGAGACGCTTGATACCTCGTCGAGGAGATCCGACTGGAATAGTATGGAGTTGACACTTGCAATGGGTCCTTCCCCGAGTATTCCTTCGGGAGAGGGGTTCGGGGTCGGCCGAACCGGCGGATCAGGTGACGCTATGGGGGTCGGAGTGGAAACTTTTTCTTTGCGAATACACGGTGAAGAGAGTAATGCCGTGTTGGTGCATGGTGCCGGCGTCGGCAAGGTGGCTTCGGGACCGGTACTTCGGGCGAGTGTTGCAATGGAAATCGCTTCATGGGTCGGCATGTTGGTGTTTCTGCCTGATGCCAACGATTACAAAAGGGAATGGCTGGATCCGAAGCCGGAGCGGTGGGCTCGGGAATTTAAGGTAGAGTATACCAATAACAACAACGGCATACTGGTGGACTATGTGTTTCATCCCATGCTGGGTGCGACAATGTACGGGTATTCGCGTTCCGCCGGCGCCAATTACTTTTCGGCGTTTCTAATTGCCGGTGCTCACAATGCTCTGTGGGAATTGAAGGAGCTGCCTCATGCGGGAAGTTTTGCAGCTCAGGATTTCGTAACCACTTTTGCCGCAAGTGGAATAACCGCCATAGGCGATATGCTTGGAGATACCATCTTGGATAATAACCCTTCAGTGCCTCTGCGCGGATTGGCCTACCTTCTGAAAGCCCCGTCCGCCTTCGGAAACCTCCTTTATTTCGTTTCCCTGGGAATACAGGAGCGGCGCAGTGCCGCATGAAGCTCATGGTGATTGCGCTGCTTGTCCGACCGCCGAAATGCTCCGTTGAGCGGCCTGTATGCTGATGCGTTTCCGGCCGCTCAAGTGGAAAACTATATTTAGTGCCTGTCTGCTAAAGCCCGAAAACGGACAGCGAGTCCCGATTTCGATCGGAAGAGGGTCGCTTTCAGGCCGAAATCGCAGGATCATTCCGGCATCGCTTGATGAACAGGGAGTGTCTGGACAGGCCCTTGTTCAGGGGCAACGTCATATCCGGCGCCCTGCGGGCTTTCGCGGCAATCGTGCAAATCGGTGCGGTTTCTGTTCTTCGGGATCGAAAAAAAAGGTGACACTTGATGGAGTATACAGTTCTTGGAAAATCCGGACTACGGGTTTCGCGGGTTGGATTTGGCGGTATTCCCATTCAGCGAGTATCGGAAAGTGCCGCGGTCGAGGCCCTTCATGCCGCGACGGACGAAGGGGTGAACTTTATCGATACGGCGGCCGGGTACGGCGATAGTCAGCGGAAAATCGGCGCGGCAATACGGGATATGAAACGAAGCGATTTGGTTATTGCCTCAAAAAGCCCAAAAGCCGGGGCGGTTGAAATACTGGACGACATACAAAAAGCACTCAATGAACTGGGAACAGACTATATCGACCTCTACCAATTGCATGGAGTCGGCAGTCGAGAGAAATGGGATCGAGTCCGGGCCGTCGGCGGGGCGCTGGAGGGGTTGAGAAGGGCCAGGGCCGACGGGCTGATACACCACATTGGATTCTCTTCACACAGCCTCGATATTGCGCTTGAACTTATTGAGATTGAAGAATTCGAAACCATTCAGTTTCCGTTCAATCTGGTCACGCGAGAACCGGCAGAAAAGCTTATCCCGCGGAGTCGTGAGCGTGAGGTCGGGTTTATTGTGATGAAACCGCTCTGTGGAGGGCAGTATGATGATGCCGGGTTGGCGTTTCGGTTTCTGAATGAGTATCCCGACATAGTCCCGATACCGGGAATTGAAACACCCGACCAGATCCGTGAAATCGCCGAAGTTGTCGGGTCGGGAGAGACCCTTCAGGGAGACCAACTGACGGCCGCTCTTGACATTTCCGAACGACTGGGAAAGCGGTTTTGCAGGCGGTGCGGATACTGCGAGCCCTGCCCGCAGGGGGTCCCGATTCAGGAGTGTATGATTTTCAGCACCTTCATCAAACGATTGCCGGAAGAAAAGGTGAAAGCGGGACCTGCGGCGAAGGTGGTTGAGAAAGCCGTCGGTTGCACCCGGTGTGGAGCTTGCGAAGCACAATGTCCCTATGACCTTCCTATTATGGATAGTGTTCGTATGTCTCTTGAAGAGGCACGGGACATCCTTTTCGGATAGTCGGAACACTGCAGGATGCTCGATCTAATATGATTTTTGGTATAATTGCCGGACTCCTTGCTGCCGCATCTCAGGCTGTCTCGTATCTTTTTTCACGACGATTTGTGATTCGGCATGAAAATGGTACGGTTCCGCTGTTGGTCGGCTCACATATGATTATGGGTGGGGTGTCACTTGTTGTTCTCGCTGCATTTCACCGCATATGGATTCCCTGCCTGAGCAATGCGGCGGTTCCCGTTGCGGTGGCAACGGTAGCCTATCTTGCCGGACAAGCACTCATAATTCCCGCACTACGTTTGACTGAGGCGAGCCGCGTGGCACCGCTGCTTGGACTTAAAGTATTTATCGTCGCCCTTATCAGTGCATCATTTATGAGTCAATCGTTTACCGGTATGCAGTGGACGGCTGTTGTACTGAGTGTGTCGGCGGCCTTTCTGCTTAATCGGATCGGGGGGGCGCTGCCGATACCAAGCCTTCTACTTGTGCTTGGAGCCTGTGTCGGGTACTCCTTTTCGGATCTCGCGGTACGTCGAGTTGTACTGTCATTCGGCGAAACACCCTTGTTTCTCGCTTCGATACTGTCAGTTGCTTTGTGCTACAGCCTGGCCGGGCTCTTCGCCGCCCTGGTATGGCCGTTTTTCAGATGCAGCCGAACCCAATGGAAGGATGCGGCACCCTATTCGGCTGCCTGGCTTGTAGGGATGATTTTTCTCTTTGCCTGTTTCGGATCGATTGGGGTGGTTTTCGGTAATATCCTGCAGTCGGGAAGGGGATTGATCTCAATCGGTTTGGGAGTACTGGTGGCCCATTTCGGCAGCGGAGTAATCGAACAACGAGCGGAGCCGGCTCTTGTATTGCGCAGGGCTGCGGCGGCAGGCCTGATGATTGCCGCCGTTGCTCTCTATTATCTTACCTAAGCCGGCAAAGCCGGAAGATCAAAGATCAAAGATCAAAGATCAAAGAACAAAGAACAAAGAATAAAGAATAAAGAATAAAGAATAAAGAATAAAGAATAAAGAATAAAGAATAAAGATCATCGGCCAGGCTCAGCCGCCAAACAGATAGTTTTGTCGTCTGACAAATAATACGCCAAAACCCGTGCTGCGATGCACTGCGGTGCGCTGCGTTGCACTGAGCTTGCCGAAGTGAGCTTGCCGAAGTGAGCGTGTCGAAGTGAGCGTGTCGAAGTGCCGAAGTGAAAAGGTGGATTTGTCAGACAAAGACTCTACGCTTTTTCCGGGACTTTCGCCCGGTAGAAGTGGCCCTACGGAGCAGCAGAAACACCAGATGCATCCCTCGGGTTCAAAACTCCATTACAACAACAGTGTGCCCCGGACTTTAGTCCGGGAGAGTACATTGAGAAA
>CAZEMW010000015.1:10223-15105 GCA_964513105.1 uncultured Fibrobacterota bacterium | reverse complement strand
GTTTGTCAATCTGCGCCAGACCGGGGTGCTCTCTGAGAATCGCGGGAGATTTGCCCGGTTTCTGGCGACCGATGCCGAGCTTGGCGGCAAAACGGTGCATATCCATCTGTTCATCGATTTCGAAGACGACCGGCTTTATATCTTCGAAGGTGAACCCGACTACGGTGTCATATATAAGTGGGAGTAATCGGGAGGGACGGCCTTGTCTTCCGGATTGCATGGATTCGAGCCTCGGCTGGTCTGGTATATGAAGGCGCCCCGAGGTCGCGGGAAATTGAATGATGTGCCCTTTCACGGTTTGCAGGTGTATCCTTATCATGAGCCGTAAGAATGAACATTCTCCCCGGTCTCACGCCAGCGAAGCCGCCTTCACCTGCGCGCGACACCACAATCCCGGTTTAATATCGAGTCGATCCGCCGCCCGGCGCGTGATACGCGAGAGAATCGGGGTCGTGCCGGCACGCAGGCGTACCAGGCACATCGCGGGACCGTCTTCAACTATTTCTTCGACCAGAACCGGTATGCTGTTCTGGCAACTGTTTTCGGGTCCGCTTTCGGTGGTTAGAATGACATCGTCGGCTGCGATACGAATGCGTACTGTGCCGGTTACATTTTCATCGGGCTGTTCCATCCAGAGAACGCCGGTGTCGAATCGTACCCGCACCAGGTGGTAGTCCTTGTCGAAACCGTCCACTACGGCCTGAATGGTTGCGGCGGCATGGTGTCGCACGCGGGCCGCGGTGCTCAACTGAGTTACGACTTCGTTGAGCGGGCCCGATGAAGAAACCGCTCCATTGTCAAGAATTATTATTCTGTCGGCCAGACGGGACACCTCATCATATGAGTGGCTGACATACAAAATCGGAACTTTCAGCTCATCCCGGATATGTTCGAGGAACGGCATGATCTCTGATTTGCTCTGCGAGTCCAAAGCCGACAACGGTTCATCCATCATGAGAAGCCGTGGTCCGGCCAGCAGTGCCCGAGCCATTGCGACTCGCTGGCGTTGTCCGCCGGATAGCCGTCCAACCGGTCTGTCCAGGAATTGTTCAATCTTCATGAAGCTCGCGATGCGATCAAAAGAGAAATGTCGATCACCCGCAGGCGTTCGTTTCAAGCCGTAGAGGCAGTTTTTTCGCACGGTGGTATGTTCGAAAAGATTTGCATTCTGGAAAACCATTCCAAACGGACGCCGGTAAGGTGGAACGAATATGCCTTTGTCCGAATCGTGCCACACCGTCTCGAACGCAGTGAAACGGGCGGTGTCGGCACGCTCGAGGCCTGCAATGCATCGAAGGAGCGTTGTCTTGCCGCAGCCGGAAGGACCGAACACGGCGGTCAGGCCTCGTTCTTCAATGGGTGTGTTTATATCAAGGACAAACGTTCCGAGAGGGTGTCGAAACTTGACAAAAAATGCACTCATGGCGTGCCGCCGCCGTTTCTGTTACCGATCAGTCGAAGGAGGAACAACACCACTGCGGAGAAGAGGAGAATACCTCCGGCCATGGTATGCGCGGCAGAATAGTTCATGACTTCTACCTGTTCGAATATTGCGGTTGAAAGAACCCTGGTTTTGCCGGGAATATTGCCGCCAATCATCAGAACGACTCCAAATTCGCCAATGGCGTGGGTGAATCCGAGTGTGGCCGAAGACAAAAACGAGTGTCGAACCATTGGAACCGCAACGGTGAAGAAACGGTCGAGGGGAGAAGCTCGCAGCATTGCGGCGGCCTCGAGCGGCCCGTTCCCCAATGCGGCGAAACCGCTCTGCAATGGTCGGACCACGAACGGCAAAGAATGAACAACCGCACCGATCACAAGGCCGGGAAACGAGAACGCCAGCGTTCGGACCCCAAAAAGGTCCAGAATCGGGGCAAAAGGGCCTTTGGGACCCAGGGCGATGAGGAGATAGAATCCGAGAACGGTTGGAGGAAGCACCAGCGGAAGTGATACAATCGTACCGACGATGTGCGCTCCCCAGTGACGGCTACGGCTCAGCCACCAGGCCAAGGGAGTCCCGATTACCAGCAGAACGATTGTGGAGCAGACCGCCAGCAGGAGTGTGGTTCGAACGGCATCCCAGACCATGAAATCCTACTCCTCCGCCGGCGTATCATCGGAGGGTTCCCGGACTTGATATCCATACATCCGTATGATCTCAAGCGCCTCCTCGTTTTGAACGAAATCCAGAAGCTCCCGGGCACCTCGGTTTTTCGCCCCCGGCAGCAAGAGCACCGCCTGCTGAACCAGTGGCTTGTATGAACTTGCGGGAGGAGCCCAGACGGAGCCCTTCTTATCGAGCATGACGATCTGGCTTGCGGCCACAAACCCCAGTTCGGCATTGCCGGAAGAGACCTGCTGAAAGGTTTGTGCGATGTTGTTTGCGGTAACTATCCGCTCCCGAAGAGGCTCCCAGAGTTTGCGGGCCATGAGCACCTGTCGGGCCGCTTCGCCGTAGGGGGCGGTTTTGGGGTTCGCTATCGAGAGACGGTTCCAGGAATTGGTCTTCTCCAGTATCTTTCCTTCGGAATCCACCATATCGGGATCGGGACTCCATAGCACCAGTGAGCCGGCTGCATAGGTGAATCGTGTTCCCGGTACGATAAGCTCCTTTTCCTGCAGAGCAATCGGACGACGGTCGTCGGCGGCAAAAAAGGCCTCAAAAGGGGCTTCGTTGAGAATTTGCGCGTACAACCGTCCGGTGGAACCCACACTCAGCGTGACATCATGGTCGGTTTCCTTCTCGAACAATTCCACGATCTCTTCCATGGCCGATCTGAAATTTGCCGCAACGGCAGCATGGACCTCTGCACCATAGGTAACCGGGGCGAGCATCGACACCAGGAGCACGACTCTTCGTATCGCAACAAGTGGATTCATGTAAGCGTCCTTTGCCGTTGATTTCTCACGCAATCGCAGCAATCAGAGCGTTCGGAGAAGGCCGTCGGGGCCGGTCGATAGCTGTATGCGGCGGGAATGGGGGGGGGAAATCGTACCACCGAACGAAACCTGTTCATCTATAACACACATAGCTACGAATCTCGTCCCCTCCAAGGGACTGTCCGTTTCAATTCGGCATGACGAAACAATCGCTCGGGGTCGGGGCGAAACGATGATAGTTGTTCACGCAGATTACAGCGATAGATACACACGTTGTTCTCTGAAATATACAACCTCGATGTCGCGTTCCATTTTCGAGCCCTCGGTGGTGCCTTTTCGGAACAAAACCGGCGTTGTGAGTGCGCCGCTGTAACCCAGTCGAGTAGGTGCCGTGTGTGCCACACCCTTGTTGATAAGGACCGGCTGTCCTCGCCGGATCAGAAAAACATCTCCCTTGAAATAGTCAAGATACAGATTGCCGTCCGAATCACTTTCCGGTTCACGGTATTGGGCGACGGTGAGAAGGCAATCGCAGTCGGGCACCAGGATTTCTTCGGTGAGTTTATGGCTGTCACATTGCACGGCACTGTAGGTGCCGTGTGAGCGAGTGTCGGCTACCAGCCGCCCGAGTTCCCACGGTTCCCCGTTCGATACAACCGCGACTCTCCCGGTATAAAACCTTTCGGCGGTCGCGACGGCAAGTGAAACTGAACTGTCATCCAGGGCAAGTGATCTTCCGTAGCGCTCAAACGACTCATCACTGAACGCCTTTATCCGGATTGGTCGTGGGCCGGCCGTCGAATCCGCACTGTAATCATACCAGCATCTCTGAGCTTCCCAATACCCACGCAGTGCTTTTTTCAACTCCTCCGGTGTTGAGCCCTTTCGATAGAGTTCGACGCCGTCTCGAAGCGCGACTCCTTTGCCCGGAGCTATCGCATCGAGAATGCGAATATCAAGCCATTCTTCCGGCTCCGAAATCTCGTTTAGTTCCGTTTCAGTCCGGTCGATGGCAATGTCGCCCATCATAAGTCCCAGAAACGTACCGAATGCATCGTGTTTCTGAACCTCGGCAAGGTCTTTCCGACGAAACCCAACCAAATCCGCGTAAAATCGGTTTACGCTTCGAATCAGCGTTTGTTTCGTGCTGAACATTCGCGTGAAGATCTCCGGCTCCGACAATACTCCTATCGATCGAGCCTGCAGTTCATGCATCAGTTCATTGGCCATGGAGTGTCTGTTCCTTTCACCGGCAATCAGATACCGTCGCAATTGCTCTCCGGTATGAGTTCGGGCAATCTTCCGAACAGAGGAAAATAACTCACTGGAGCGGAGGAGAACCGTCACAATCGTGTTCGACGCTCCGCCGACGGTTTTCGAGAGGAACAGTGTCCCGCTCCCTTCCTCAGCAATGGATCGGGGTGTATGCCCCTCCCGATTCGCCGTGAATACCACCTCCGACCCCGAAGTGGCGGGCTGATTTTTCATGGTGTACTGCCTACCCCAAATTCCGCAGCCGCCTCGCCTCCGTTCGTGTCGGCAAGCTGAATGTATTGCGAGACGGCGGTTCTCGACACCGAAATCCGGGTCAATGGATGCTACGGCCGACTACTCATTTGGAATAATTTTTTGTGCAGCTACATGGCTATTATTCTGACTGTTGATCTGGCGAAGAGCTTTGGAAAAGGCGTCGGCTTCGCACTGGGGCTCATATTCCTGCCGTTCGTTTTCTTCCCAATGCTTGGGTTCGGAAGCGCTGAGTATCAGGGGGTGGTACAGCAGAGTTGACATTCACCGGGCCCGGCACCTCGAATTGGGCTTGGGCCCGTGAATTTTTTCGTATCGCAGCGAGTGAATGGTTCCATGGGGAAGACGGAACTTCTTTTTCCGGCCGGAATCCTCTTCCCGGATAGTCTCTGCAGGCTCGAGCGGATTCCTTTTTTCGTTCCCGCCTGCAGAATCAGCTTTTCCCCCGCGACCCCCTCACTACACGGAATTTGCT
>CAZEMW010000015.1:0-10213 GCA_964513105.1 uncultured Fibrobacterota bacterium | reverse complement strand
GAGCGGAGGGGCTGTCGATCAGGGGCCTTAGAATATTTGCTATCGATGAGTCGGTGCCGCTCTCGGTGGCGAGAAGCGTTTTTATCCGCTCTATTGTATCTCCTTCTCGATCCAGCCGCTTTGCAGCATCAAGAGTATATCTACCGGCGTCTAACACATCGAGTGAGGTGATGTCATAGCCGTACCCTCGAAGTAACCACATAAGAGCGGACATGCCTGATTCCAGAGCAAACTCCGGTTCTGTATCGACAAAATCCCGCGCCGCCCGCGTGAGCGTTTGCGGAGAGCACGGTGAGGATTGAGTAAGTGCTATGGCCTCTTTATAAAGTTTAGCACTTTTTGCCGCCGCAAACCATTTCCCTTCTTCTCCAGGAGTTTCCAATGCCAGGCGTTGTAAGATTTCTTCTGGAGATTTGTTGGGATATTTACGCGACACCTCACGAAACCAGGCGAGGTAGGTCCCGCGTGCGTTTGATGCTCCCGCATAACGCTGAAACGCTTCTTCCCTGCGACCGGCCGTCAGAAGAATCTGTTCACAGGTGGCGGCTATGGCGTATGGACTATCGTTGATCGATCGCTCACCTTCGGCCTTCTGAAGAGCTTCATCCACCCGGCCAAGAGCGGCCGTCGACTTTATTCCGTATTCTCGATACGGCCATATTGTATTTGGTTCAAATGCAAGCAGGTCGAGAATATCCTCATATCTTCCGGCTGCGTAGAGGGCGCTCAGGCAATTTATGAGACCAGAGAAAAACGCTCCACCGGGAGACTGAAGGATATCGCGGCACGTCGGCAGCAACAGGTCGGCCCATTTGGAGGCGGTCTCTTTTGTTTTGCACAACTCACCCCAACAATCCCCCAGCAATTCGATGTACGGCATCTGGTCTTCCTGATAGGCAACCCACAGACGTTCGAGCCATTTTTCGTGGGTTTTCTCATCTGCGGGCGCCTCTACAATGATTTGTACCAGAGTGGTTATCGCTCCATTAACGGCCGTCCCGATTGCGCCGGAAGAACTGTCGACCTGCTCGAGTGCGGGGGATACTCGTTCGAGAAAAAGCACCGCCCCTTCCGCCGCGAGAATTTTATCCTTTCGCGCGACGGATTTAATTTCTGAGACAGCCTCCTTCACCCGTTTAACGGCAGGCTGGGATTTCCATCCAAACGCCCGACGTCGGAATCTCGATTGAAATTGCCACTTGTATTTCATCAGAACACCGCCCTGAGATATTGCCCGCAAGAAGTAGTCTGTACACACCCAAATCACGCTTTAACCTGAATGAGTATTGTGGCAAATATATACATTCACCGCCCTCCGGTGTCGGGCAGTCGCGGAGAAACCGGAACCTTCCGAAGTAGTTCTCAACCGGCAGGTACTGCAGTTTGTGTTCCGGAACCCGATTTTGGCGGCTCGGACTGTACGGCGGATGCGAATCTATGCGTAGCCGGCCTTGGCCCAAGTTTCGCAATGAACTCACGGCATTTTGCGAGTTATCTATCCATGGGGGATGTCGTTTACGTGCTGTGAAAGAAAGCCTGTCAGAAGCGCCTCCAGATCCCTTTTGCGATATGGCTTCTGTATGCTGCCGGTAAAACCGAATTCTCCCGGCGCGGACATCACCGGGTCGTCGGAGTATCCGCTGGAGGCGAATACCGGAAGGTCCGGGTGCGTCTTTCGTAGTTCCTGAATTGTCTCTTTGCCTCCCATTCCGCCTGGAATGGTTAAATCGAACAGCGCTGCCCGTACGGGGGAGGCACTACTCATTTCCTTCTGAATTGTTTCCAGCGCTTCCCTGCCGTCGGACGCCACGACAACTTCGTATCCCATTGCCTCGAGCATTTCGCCGGCAATGTCACGAATCATCTCGATGTCGTCCATTATCAGGATTTTTCCACTGCCCTTGTGGGCGTTGCGGTCCTCCGGCTCCCCGGAGCCGACAGAGCTTGAAGTGGCCGGCAGGTAGATGTAAAAAGAACTGCCGTTCCCGGCTTCCGACTCGATCTCTATCGTGCCGTGGTGTTTTTGAACGATTGAATAGCTGGTTGCAAGTCCCAAACCATTTCCTTTCTGTTTTGTCGTGAAAAAGGGATCGAAAACGCGTCTCTGCAGTTCGGGGGGGATTCCTATTCCGGTATCCGATATGGCAATTTTGCGATACGTTCCGGCTTTCAGGACCGGGTGCTGCTCCGATCGAAACGCAGCGGTCTCGGTAGAGACCGTTATTCGTCCCCCCAGAGGCATCGCTTGTTGTGCGTTCAAGACAATGTTGTTGATCACTTGTCCGATCTGATTCTTGTCTACCTGAGCGGGAAGGGATTCGGTTTCTAAATGAAACGTGCAGGTGACGTTGGAACCGCTGAGGGCAAACTCGGTGGATTCCCGGACCAGTTCATTGATATCAACCGCCGAGGTGACCGGTGTGCCGCCCTTTGAGAAAGTTAGCAGCTGCTGTGTGAGGTTTCGGGCCCTGTCGAAAGCCGCCAGGGAACGGTTCAGATATCTGCTGAGCCGCTCATTTTCGCCGCATTCTCCGCGAGCCAGATCGAGATAGCCGAAGATGCCGCCAAGGAGGTTGTTGAAATCGTGAGCGATCCCGCCGGCAAGTATGCCGAGAGACTCCAATTTATCGGTCCGGTTCATCGTTTCGAGAAGCTTCTGCTTGTCCGTAATGTCGCGAAAAACAAGCACGGCCCCACGAGTCGTTTCCGAATCGGTCTCTATCGGCGAAGCCTCACCCGAGATCAGTCGTTCATTCCCGTCTTGAGCCACTATAACCGAAGTCGCCTTCAATTCCACCGGGCGCCGCATTTCAAGTGCGGTATCGACCGGATTGGGAACGGGGTTTCGGGTGACTTCGTCCACAATACGGAACACCGAGTCCATTGTGCGTCCCGCGGCGTCTTCAAGTGATATCCCGGTACATTGCTCGGCACCGGAATTCATGAATACAATTTTCCCTTTCGCGTCGGTAGTAACAACGGCCTCACCGATACTTCGCATTGTGATGCTCAGAAGCTCCTTCTCGCCGGCAAGCTCCCGCTGCGCCTGTATTCGCTTCGTAATGTCCTTGCCGGAACTCAAAATTCCACGGATACGGCCTTTGCCGTCCCGAAGAAACGTGTTATGCCATAGGATCGTAAGTTCTTTCCCCGACCGCGTGACAACCTGCTTCTCAAGATTCTCCGGGAGGTCGGCAATGGAGCGGCAGTATTCCTGCTCAAGCTCGCGGCGGCATCGGGAAGGGATACAGGTTTCAAACCAGTTTCGCCCAACAAGCTCCCCCGGCGCATACTCGAGAAGCCGATGCCCGTTATCGTTGAGGATCTTGACGGTTCCGGTACAGTCAAGCGAAAGGACTATTTCGGCCGCCAGATTAAGGTAACTCTCGGCGGTCTGTTTGCTTTTCTCGAGCGCGATTTCCGCCTTCCGGCGATCCGTAACGTCCCCGACGGTAACCAGAAGTTCATCGTAGTCGGAAGGGCTGCCGATCCCGTCGGCGCGTCGATGCGGGACGGCTCCCAGCCGGGCATAAAAGTCTACTCCCTCGTAACATATCCGAACCTCAAGGTGCTTTCGTTCGGGATTTCTAAACAAAGAACGAAACCGTGCTCTAAAAATCGCCTCGTCATCACCGGAAAGCAGGCGTGCGAAGGCGGTTCCCACCAGGCGTGAATCAGAAAGCTTCATCATTCCGGCAAAGGTGGAATTTGTCTGCAGGATCATACCGTTGCGATCCAGTATGACGTACCCTACCGGTGCATCATGAAAGAGCTTCAGCATGCGTGCGCGTGCGGTTTCCAGCTCCTTCTGTGTACGGAGAAGCTCTTCGTTCTGCGTTTCCAGTTCGACCTTGTAGGTCTGTAATTCCTGAAGCAAACGTCGCATCGCAGGTGCGTTGAGTGACTCAACTTCGGAGTCATTTAGTTCATGTAAGGGTGCCGGTTTTCGCCATGACCCGGTATCCTGATCGGGAATTTCTTTGCTCATGCGGATCGTACTCCGGAATGGATTCAAAAATGTACCATTTGTCTCCGATGAGAGAGCACGGTTCGATTTTGTAGCAAAAGCACAGGGGAGGCATGGCAATGCCACTGACAGTGTGTCGTCTTTTCCGGATAATGTCAAGATGATTGTATCGTTCCGATCACTCTGACCGGTATTCCCTTGCCCTTCGATGAGACTGCACCGATTCGACCGAGTGCGGAGATATACGTTCCGTCTTCCCCTCGCAGCCTGTAGCGGAATTCATGGGTCTTCGTTTTCCCCTGTGCAATTTCCCGGACCTTATTGATCACGGTATCCATATCCTCAGGGTGTAAACGGGAAGTGAAGGACTGAAATGACGGTTTCGTTTCATCTGCCGGGATTCCAAGAATACGAGCACAGTTCTCACTGAGCCGAAGAGTATCGGAAGCCGGATCCCACTCCCACCAGGTCATCTCCGCCACGTTGAACAATGCGGCGATTCGGTCTCGTTCCTGTTTGATGTCATTTTCTATCCGAATGCGCTCGGTTACGTCCTGTAGAGATCCATACAGTCGCACCACCTCTCCCGCACCATTCTTTTCGGCAGTGCCGCGAGCGATACAATGGCGAATAGTCTTATCCTTGCGCTCCAGGTCAAGAACCACTTCGTACGGTATTCCCTTCTCAACGGCCAACCGGACGCTTTCTTCAAGTTTGCCGCGGCCGGGTTCAAGATACATATTCTTGTGCTCTGAGAAGGGCGGAGCCGAAATCGACGGCTCAAGGCCGAAAATTCGAAAGAGTTCATCCGACCAGGTCACTTTGTCCTGGGCAACATCCCACGACCAGCTGCCAATCTCGGCAACCCGTTCCGCATCGATTAGAAGTCGCACTGTTCGGGACAGCTCCTCTTTTCCGGCACGGATATCCTTTTGCATCTGGTGTTGATAGGTGGTGTCTTCAAAGGATACCGCGAGAAGATTGTCCGGCAGGCGAAAGGCGAGTACTCGATAGGTGCCCTTAATCCGCTGATCTTCATATTCGATATCGTCGAGGCGACAGGGAGTGCCGGTTTGTACAACACCAATGAACTGCTGAAGAATTCCGGTTTTCTCGGCATTCGGCCAAATCTCTTCGAATGTATGATGTCCCCATTCCCGCATGGAAACCCCGGTCATCCGTTCCGCTTCGGGGTTACAGAAATCAAGTATCAAAGCACCTTCTGAATTGAGAGAGTACAGAAACAGACCCGCGGGCATGTGCTGCATAATTTCCTCGGCTCTTCTTCTACTCTCTTCCAGACGGGATTCAACCGATTTCAATTTGGTGATATCCACAAAGGTGACGACGACACCCGAAAAGGTGTTGGGCCCGATATGGTAGGGAAGTATTCGGACCAGGTAGTGTCGTCCGTTGGCAACCCCGACATCCTTTTCAAATACTCTGTTGTTCTCCTGAACGCTTCTTATTGCTTCCAGGGGCTCAAAATCGACAAAGTCGTGAGCAACATGCGTAATCGGCCTTCCCACATCTTTTTCCATAATTTTGAAGATTTTATTAACTTCATCGGAAAACTTCCGAATCACAAGATCTTCGTCGAGGAGTAACTGACCGATACGCGAATTGGTTAAAAGGTTTTCGACATCGTTGTTCAGCTCGGTAAGTTCGTTGATCTTACTCTGATACTCCGCGTTTACCGTAAAGAGTTCTTCATTGGTTGCCTGAAGTTCCTCGTTCGTGCTTTGAAGTTCCTCGTTACTTGCAAGCAGTTCTTCGTTGGCGGCCTGCAGTTCCTCGTTCGATGTTTCCAGTTCTTCGATCGTGGCTTGAAGGTTCTCCTTGGTGAACTGAAGATCAAGTTCGAGATCTGCAATACGCTCTTCGGTATCTCTCCCAAGGTCGCAACCATGTGCATCGGCAGGCCGGTCGTGGATCGATTCCGGTGATCGATTGTCCAGAAATACCGCAACCAGAGGCTCTCTTCCTTTTCGTTCTTCAAAGGGTACAATGCGCATGTGGACGCTAAGGGTTCGGTTTTCCTTTCTGAGACGCACGTTCGTGTACGACATCTCCTCACCGGTCCGAAATACTTTCTGTATGCCGGTTGTCAGTGGTATTGAGAGGTCTTTCGCGGCAAGACGAGAAATGTCGTTTACGGTTCGTCCGGACGGTAGCTGAAAGTAGCCTTCGGTGTTCCCCACAACATGCACAACCTCAAGCTGCTCGTTGACAACCACAGAGAGTGGAACAAAGTGCTTTGCCAAAAGGTCGAGCAATCTGCCCATAAGGACCAGCTCCTCACTGCCTGGACGAGCTGTCGGTCTACCGGTCGGCTCAAGGGGGCGACGGGACGGTCTGGTTCCGAAATCGGGACCTCCGGTGCGAATCGGGGGACTACTCTTTCCTCGCGATTGGTAGATTTTGAATCGTTTGTGAAGCGGTGCGAAATAGTCGAGCATATCACCGACGGATTCGCTGTTACCAAGATATAAAATCCCATTCGGACGCAATGAAAAGTTGAACATCCCAAGAGCTTTTTGCTGCAGAACCGGCTGCAGATAAATGAGGAGATTCCGGCAACTGACCAGATCAATGTTCGTAAATGGGGGGTCCTTCACCAGGTTATGCTGGGCGAACACAACCATTTCCCGAATGTGTCGCGCTATCTTGTATTCGTCACCTTTTTTGTGGAAGTATTTGCTTAGAAGTCGGGGGGTGAGATCGGCCGCAATGCTTTCCGGATAAATTCCTATTCCGGCTTTCACGATCGCTTCACGGTCAAGGTCGGTTGCAAATATCTTGACCTCCCGAAATATCCCACCCCTTTCCATCGCTTCATGTGCCAGAATCGCCAGTGTGTAGGCCTCTTCCCCGGTGGAACAGCCGGCGACCCAGATTCGTACGGCATCGTCTTTGTCGCTTTGGAGAAGCCCGGGAATGTGGTGTTCGGCAAGTTCCGCAAGCGCATCTGAATCCCGAAAGAAACTGGTGACTCCGATCAGAAGTTCACGATACAATGTCGCGATTTCTCCGGGGAAATCCTGCAGGTACTGTACATATTCCTCTATTGATTCTGTTTTGCAGATCTGCATCCGTCGTTCTATCCGACGAATAATGGTGCTCGGCTTATAGAAGGTAAAATCAACCTTTGTCTTGTCACGAAGTTCGGCAAAAACCCTGGTCAATCCGTCTTCATCTCCAAGAAGCCGATCCGAGAGCTTGTGGCCCGGTACCGGGGGATTCTGAACATATGCGGTAAGCTGCCGCGGCATATCCTGTGGTGGAAGAACAAAATCGGCCAAACCGGTGGATGCTGCCGCGCGCGGCATGCCGTCGAAATGGGCGCTCTTCTCATCCTGAACCATCACGAGCCCATTGTGTTCCTTAATCGCCCGAACTCCTCGGGTTCCATCGCTGCCGGTCCCCGACAATATGACCGCTATGCTTCTTTCGTTCTTGTCTTCGGCAAGTGATCTGAGGAAAATGTCGATAGGAAGATTCAGTCCCCCGGAGGATTCCTGGTCTCGAAGAATCATTGTCCCATGAATAATTGTAAGGTTGTTCTTGGGCGGGATCAGATAGATATGATTTGCATGCACTGCCATTCCGTCTTCGGCTCGCTGCACGCTCATTCGTGTTCTCTTCGAAAGAAGCTCTACCATGAGGCTTTTGTAGTCGGGAGACAGGTGCTGCACCACCACGAAGGCAAGTCCGGTGTCGGGAGGCATGGTTTTAAAAAAGCTCTCGAGTGCCTCCAGCCCACCTGCCGATGCGCCTACTCCCACGATGTAAGAGGGTTCAATGTGGGAGCCCGCCTGAGATTCTGCACCTTGAGAGACGTTAGGAGCAATGTCGGCCATCTTGCCATCCCTCCTTTTGTCGTCGAGCCATAGTTTGTTGAGAGCTCGACGAATCCGATGGAATATGCTCTTGAGTAAAAAACACGAGTCTGCAGAGATATCCGTTCAACCATTCCGGATGCCCGCTGAGTCGTCGTATTCACGTTCTCGTCGTGGTGAGATCGAGACCACACTTTCGGGAAACGTATTCTAAAACTACATTGGTTTCGCAGTAGGTGTAAAACGTTTAATGCACTGTCGTGCAAAAGGCTGCATGTGCGAAACAAATGTTACAATATTGTTAAGAATAGCAGAGTTTTCAGCAGATTTCCGGTGTTGGAATCGTTCTTGATCAACATGTTCAGGAACTCCTCCCCGGCAAGCCGAGTGCTCTACGGCATTGAGCGCTTTCTTTCTGAAGAAACAGGTATTTCCAATCGGGATCGTTATTTTATGGAAAGAGTTCACCGTAGAGATAGCGGCTCTTTTCGGCTAAAGCATACGTGGGCTTTGCATTCTCAATGCAGAGTCAGGGGGGAGGTAGCGGGCTATGGGGATATCAAAGCGTTCCATATCTCTGCTGATTTGGTGTCTTTTCGGCGTCCTTTCGTTGCTCAATATTATCGGATGCGGAGAGGACCCGACGTCCTATTCGTCTTCTGGAACTCATCATGTCGATAAATCACTCGATTCGGTAACCACTCCCTCGCTGAATTGTGCGGTTGCGTTCGAAGACCGTATACGCATAACCTCTGTCGATGTATCGGAGCGGATTGAAACGAAGCATCCGGTTATTCTCGCCTCGCTTCCCGACGGTTCGGCACGGGTAGCCTGGACCACAAAAGAGCGAACCTTGCACATCGCCGATTTGACGGCGGATGATCAGGTGAAGAGAGATCTCACTATTGACGACGTGTACCGTGTCTGGGGATTTGTCGCGCATTCCGACGGCAGATCCGCCGCGCTGGTTGTTCCGATGTCTCGCAATGCCGCACTGGATTTCGTGGTTTTCGCCCAAGACGGTTCCGAGGTTGTGCGAACCAACCTGGTCGAAGGCTCCTATACCGGAGGAGACTTCATCACGTTCGGTGGGGGACGTCTCCTGTGGACCGGGACTCACTATGTCGCCCTGTACGCGCACGAACGAGGTGAATCGGTTACGAAATCCCATCAGGCCGATGCTCAGACCTACCTTACCGCCGACGGCAGAATTGTCGACGGGGGGTGGAAGTGGGGACGGGGATGCAGCCACAGTCTTACTTCGCGTATGGCAATGTCCGGCTCGACTGTCGGGGCCGCCATTGTCTGCGATCACAATCCGGCCGTTGGTATTGTTTTTATCGCCGAATCCCGGAGTCCGGTGTATCGGGTGAAGCACGATGCCTGGATAAACCTGGGGAATATTGTGCCCACGCAATCAGGTTTCCTCATAAACTTTACGTGCGGGGAAGATCGTGATACATACGATCGAGGATTTGTGAAAGTACAGACTGACGGAACGGTGGATACTCTCATTTTTCATGACACCCCGGAAAACGAAATTCAGCCGCAAATGGCGCGATATGGAGACCACTACCTTATTTCGTGGTATGAAATGGGAGAGGCCTATGGTCAAAAAACACTTCATTGCGCCGTAATCAATGAAAAATGCGCAATTATCGAAGGACCCGTTCGCTTGGAGAATGCCGAAATGGACCACTCAAACGATATCGTTACTTTTGCAAACGGCGATGTCGCCTGGGCGTATGGTTGGCAGGATTTGAAAACGCTCGGCATCGTCCGAGTCCTGAACTGCGCGCAGTAGGGTCGCCGGCGATGAGAAACAACGGATTTTTCCCAAGCTTCGGAACTCCTCAACCTACAGGCCCGGCACCGTTGCCGGCACGGGGCCAACGTCACAAAAACCTCGGCCGTAGAGTCTCCCAGATCCCTGAACGCGTGTTCCGCGCCAAAGGTTCACGTCTTGCCCCGTACATCGGAATGGACAACATCATCCATAGGGCAAAAAAACAAAAGAGACGACCCTCGCGGTAGAATGCTCAATCCGAGGAGAAAAAAACCCGTAAAACGACGAATTCCGGGGGGGGGGCGTGAAGAATAGACGGTACCCTGCAGGCAACCCTCTTCCCCGCCCGTTGGATTCTCTTTGATCTCCTGTTTTTGACCCTGTCGCACGGCAGGGCACATTATGCATCTCAACGGGACACAGGAGCACAAATCACCCTTCCCGAGAAGAGCCGGATTACCGTATATATTGCGATGGAATCAGGTGCTTCGGAACAAAAACTCCGGTTGTATTCCTCAAAATTTAGTATACCTTATAGATAGTGCCTGTCCGAAAACCCCATTCACCGCCTCGACCGGCTGCGAATGCGCCTGGCTTCGTTGTCCCAAATCGCCGTATCTC
>CAZEMW010000014.1:0-15447 GCA_964513105.1 uncultured Fibrobacterota bacterium | reverse complement strand
GGTCTCGCCTGATATACCAGCCGACTGTAGTTGTCCGCCCCGAGGTCGATCTCGATACCGCCCGACGGGCTGTACCGGACGGCATCCTCCATGGGGCAATTGTCGGCATCGGGGCAAAACCGGTAGTAAATATCCCGGACATCGTCCTGATACGACGACTGGAATCGGACGATGAACCGCTGCTTCGCCACCTGCCCCTTGTCGGGTACCGGTACGGGTACCTGAAGCGGTGAGACGCTGCACGGATCGACTTGTACCGTGTGTGGTTGCGAGACCACTCGTCCGCATGCACCATTATCGATAACGGTACGAAACGTTCGATCCGACCGGCCCACCGCCATCGTTATTGTCTCGGAGGTCTCGTATATGTCCTTCCATTCGCCATCGTTGCTTGACCACTGCCAGTTGAGAATCCTGCCCTCGTACCCCGAGACGGTCAACGTGACCGATCCCTCGCACTCCGCCTTGTCCGGGCCGGCGATAATACCTCCCGCACCGGATGCACGGGTCGTAACAATCAGCCCCTCCGACTTCTCACCGGCGCCGCAAGCGCTGTTGGCCGTGACACTGATCTCTCCGCCCGCCGCGCCGAAATCGACCAGCGCAATATTTGTTGTCGAATTCGTGGACGCCCCCGCCGGGAGATGCCACGTATACGACAATGCCTCCTGATCGAACGGTACGCTGTACTTGACCTGAGAGGCATACGCGCACACGTTGGTCTGTCCGCTCGGGCGTTGCGGCCGGCCGGGGACGTGATCGATAACCTGGACAATCGCGCGCTGCTCCAGAACAACCGTGGCACACCCGGAAGCGGTTGCCCGGATAGAGATTTCATTCGATCCCCGGTTAAGCCATCTGCTCGGGATCTCGAACACCAGGCTCCCACCCGTTCCGTCCCTTTCCTCGGTAACCCCGGTATTTCCGACAAACGCCTGATAGCGAACACCAAGCTCGGTGCGTTCTACCATGACTGTCCCGTCTCCCGCGCAGACGGAATTCCCGGTCACCGGGAGTGTCCGGTCGGGAAGTTGACGAACCACGATGACTGCCTTATTGTTGAGGCTCTGCCACCCACAATCACCACCGTCTCTGTGCCGAACCTGCACGTCGAAGACATTTTTACCCGGTTCCAACACACTGGGATCGAACGGGCTCAAAGGGAGTCCGCCGTTTCGCCGTACCGTCAAATCCCGGGCCATGGTCGCCGGGCAGATATCCGTATTGGTTTCCGGATCGTACAGCCGGTAGTCGAATCCTCTCGATTCTTCATCCTGGGGAAGAACCACTATGACCGTGCCGTTATTGCCCGCACAGATAGTATCGGGTAGAACATCATAGCTCAGGTCGTACTCTTCAGCAATCCACGCGCGGGGGTTTTCACCACTTATATCACAGTGCCAACACTTGAGTGAATCGATTCTCTTAGGTGGACACCCCTCTATGAGTGCTGCAAAACCCAGCACCACGGTATCGCCGACCGGAAGTTCATCGCGAGGAAACGGTATTGCGATATTCTCCTCGCGCGGATTCTGGTGGATCGTGTCTACAAGCACCGGTTCCCCGACAAGTCGCCCGTTCACGGTTCCCTGTATATGCAGCGGATAGGGATCGCCGTCGTCATACGCCAGCTCGGAGATCCACAAGAACTCGTCTTCCGGACAGAAAGTGCGTCCCTTTTCTCTCGAATAGTGCACCATCACGGATCCTTCGGGATACTTTTTGTTAATAATGTTGAATCCCACGCCGTTTTTCAATTCGACCGAGCATTCTCCAGCGCGAGCATGCACGGTGATCACGAATGGTGTTCCGGCCAACCCTTCGATGTCTTCGGCCGCTATTTTCAGAACCAGCGAATCCGCGTCGGCCGTCTCCCAGTCGCTCATCCGCCGTTCGGCGCGAAACGCCGCATATTCGACCCCCGCCTCCGGGCTATGAACCGTCACTTCGGCGTCGACCCCGACACAGAGATCGCTGTAATTCCCGGTAATCGTAAGGTTCGCGTTCAACTCGTCGACACTGGTGACGGTCGCGGTATCGTTCAGGACTACATCGGTGCAAAAGCCGGCGGATGCTTCTATCACCACTTTGTTTACACCACGCTCGAACTCCTCTCCCGGGATCCTGAGCACAAGGTCTTGGCCGTCACCGGCTTTCCGGCCGCTTCGATAGTCCGAACCGACAGTTCGTGCACGATAGGTAACGCCTTTTTCCCCCTTGTGTACCGTAATCCGCGCGTCGCCGTTCTTACACACGGTCATGTCGCCGACCGACAAGGTAGTATCCGGGGACGGATAGACCAGGATGTTCTTGTGATCCCACAGGATTATGTTGCAGGGCGATCCGATCCCCTCGCCCAACGCATACACCCCGATTGACTGAACATCGGTCGGATCCGCTTCGAGAAGTCCGCCCGGAACGTGCAGATCGATACTTTCACCCTCGGTCGTACAGAACACGGTATCGCTCAGATACTGCATGGCGTAGGCGCGCATTCCCGAATGTCTCTCAACCTGAACCGCGGTATACCCTGCACCTTTCTGGGCGTTATAGACGGTAACCGTGAACGGATCGCGTTCACATACTTCTTTCGAAGAAAGCCCCGTCCAGATCGTATTCGAAGAGTCGAACGGAATCGGATCGTAGTTCTTGAGCCAGAAATAGTAATCGTGCCGTGCTTTGACGTATCGCAGATCCCCCCGGTCAAAATCAAAAGAAAACCTTTTGTCCATCACCAGGGTTGGGCAACTGCCAATCTGCGCGGTGAACCAGATTTCATTATGGCCGATCGCGATACCCTCTCCGCACATTTGAGAATGGCCAGCGGCCGGAGGCACGGTGATGTACGTTTCCCCGCCTTTACTTATGGTGGGTTCCTCGATGCTCCAGGGAAGAAACGGCATATCGACCGTCATGTCGTAGTCGCCGAACACCTTGAACATCGTGCCCGGAGGTGCTCCCTTGATAAGAAAAACCGCACTGTCTCCCGGGCATACGGGCTCCTTGTAGAAGCTGATTTCAAGATCCGTGGGTGGAGTGATGTCGACTATTATAGAGGCTCGACTGTCCATTTCCATCTCGGGACAGGTTCCCGCCCCGGCCTTTACCGTTATCAGGTTTTCACCCACGAGCAGTTCGTCTACGGGAAGAAAAAGTACGGCATCTTCACCATTGCCGGGCACGGTTTCTCCGATTGGCGCCGTGCCGTTTCGCTTGTAAGCCTGGTAGATGATCCCCGTTTCACTGTTGGAAATCGTCACGCGTGCGAATTCGGCGCATCCGTCACAACCGCGGCATATTCGCCCGCCCTGTACCGGCAGGTCGAGTCGGGGAGATTTGTGTACGGTGAGCGCTTTCGACGCAAGGATTGTTTTCCCGCACGTCGACTCTCCGTAAACGGAGAGAACCGTGTTGCCGCTGCCGGCGTTCAGAGTAGCTTCCGTCGACGACCCCGTTACCTCGGTGTCACCCCCCGTGACCCATTCGTATGAGGTCACTCCCGAGACTTCGGGGATGCTGTACGATACTCCCGTGGCTCCCCAGCATACCTCCGACGGTCCTTCGATGGTAACATCGGCCTCGAATTTCTGTGCAGAAACAGACATGCTCCGTCTTTCGCTTTGACCATACTGGTTTACAGCAGCTACGCTGATGTCTCCGAGAACACCGTCGGCATTTCGGGCGACCGAAATGACAATCGTATCGGCATTCGAGTACCCTGCCAGACCGTCGGGCAGTGTCCAGGAATAAGACTGCGCACCGGTGCCCGGGACCACCCGGTACACAAGGTTGGTTGCCCCGGCGCACACGGTGGTGGGACCCGAGATCTCGGCGGGACGACCGGGTACCCGGGTGTCCGGGTCGAGTGCCCCCCCGTCGGTTGCGGCAATCACAAGTTCGCGCGGCGCCGGACAGTACATTTCACCGTCCCCGCACTGCTGTTTTGTCTCTATTGTGACCGCAACGGTTCGCGCGACCGGTCCCGGTTCGGCATTCTCGGTACTCCACCGGGTTTCAGAATTATTCAGACGCGTTAGAAAGGTGATTCCGTCGGACGACGTAACGGCCGGATAGGAATCGAATCCGTACTCGACGGTATACCGATACGGCTTTATGCTGCTGTGCTTCGAATTCGGCACGACCCAGACTCCCCAGTAGTGAGTCGTGTCAATCGATTGCATGGAGGACGGGTACCGGGAATTCAATGGAGCGCGGTCAAGGCGATAAACATGATGTCCCAGGTATTCCTCCGAGTACGAAGTATCCGCGGTTACCGACAGACGGTCTCCGAGAGGTCCATTCAGGGTGAGTGTGCCGTCATCGTATCGGTAGGCGCTCGTGTCTCCAAGCGGCGCGCCGGAGAACTCCCATGTAATATCACCAACCAGAACGAGTTCCTCGGATCCTCTTCGATTCGCGGCGGTTCTCCCGCGCCCTTCGTCAAAAGGAAAGTACGCGGTAAGGTGTTGCTCCTGGTCGGGATGGTCTTCAGTGACTGTTCGGCACATCCATTCCCGGATACGCTGCTCGGACAGCGCGGTACTCCAGACTCTTATTTCATCGATCAACCCGTCATAATTCTCACCAACCATCATCTTTACATACTCGGCATCCTTACGCGTCGCGTCTCCGTTCCGTCCCAGATTGACATTGCGTATCTTAGGGTGAAGAATTCCATTGAGGTAAAGAGATACCGCATTGTCTTTTTTGACCAAGGCGACATGATTCCACTGGTCCACGTCAACCAGATAGCTCCCGTTGTCGTTCACGCTCGGATCACCGGAGATATGAAACTTGATGCTTTTACCGGCAAAGGTTCCCAGGAGCGTGTTTCGTGCCGACGAAAGCTCTTTGTAGTCCGTGAACCTGATCAGGGAGCCCTGCCCCTTGAACCAGAAGCTCACGGTATAGGCGCTGTCGGGGCGAATAAAAGGAATACCCCGCGCTTCACAGGAATCCCCGGGGAATCGGAGGGCATACCCGGGACCCCGGTTTGTCGCCGCCTCCACTTCACGCACGGCATGAATGTACTCGTTCTGCCCGGTTTCGATTCCCGGGCGGGTGAACAGCTCTTTGTTCACCGGATCCAGCTCCGCACCGGTCGAGAGCCATTCAGTTGCGGCATTGTTCCGCCGCCCAAGGAGTCGATTCCCCGCACCGGCGTCGGCATCCGGATTGCCCGTATAGCGATATCGAACCCGGTATGATGCATTCGTGCCGTTCGCCGGGAATACGCCGTAGTAATAGTTTCCCAGCCGAGCGTAATCGGTGGTAGGAGTACTTTGGCTGTTGGGAGGAGAATCGATCCGGTAGAGATGAACACCCTCGGCGCTGCCCTCGCCCAATTCCGATACGTACAAACGGTCTCCGTTCGGGTGCGCTATCGAAAGCGATACATCACGCCACTCGGGCGGGTACACATAGCGAGAATCGTCGCCAATCGGCGCGCCGGACTTCACATAGTGGGAGTACAGTGAAAAGTCGAAATTCTGCAGTCTTCCCGGAGCGTTCGACATCGCGTCGACTACCGTGGTATTGTCTATTCTGTCGAATCGATACGCGTTACGCAGTGCGGAATACCGTGCATGCCCGGCGCCGATTCTTCGGCACATCCAGGTTCGAATCTCATCCCGCGCCAACGATGTCTCCCAGATACGGCATTCATCGAGGGCACCTCTGAAATGATACGTATACTCCCCGTCGGTGCGACCGGCACCAAGCAGGAAGACGGAAGTTTCGACATTATTGCCCTGCGGCGGGGTGACCGCGCTCTTCTCCACCCCGTTTACAAAAAGTCGACACTTGTCGGGCTCTCGTACGGCGGCAATGTGACTCGGTCGTTTCGTGTTCAGAATTGGACCGGTGACGGTGATTGCGCCGTCGGCAAGGCTCCAGCAGATTCTGTCAGTTTTCGACAGATACAATCGACTCGACGCCGCTCCGGTTTCATCCCCCAGATACACCAGGGTCTGCTCCCTGGCGCTCAGCCCGGGATTGACCCAGAATTCAAAAGTATACTGCTGCGCCGCGGTGGTCGGCTTGTACGCGGACGAAAGATTCACGCGGTCGTCAAGCCCATCGAACAGCAGCGAAAGCCCCGCACCGACGGTGTCTGATTCGCGATCGAGGTCGTCGCAATCGCGATATTTCAGAGCCGCGTCACGCATTCCCTTATACTTGGGATACTCGTCCGGATTGGAATAGTACGAGGGCATCATACCCCAGAAATGTATCTGGCTATTCTCATTTTTTGGCTCAAACGCTTCCCAGTTTGCGAACAATAAGAGATCGTTCCCCCCTTTGATCCCAAGGTTAGCCATCGTGTCAACCAGCTCTTCGATGATCGGCAGGAGACGCGGGTCCTTCTGAAGTTTCAGAAAGCTCTCCCAGTAAGGATACTCTTTCACCGGCTCCGGATCGCCGCCCAGCCCTCCTTCGTAGCAGTACACGTCAACCCCATACAATTTTGCCTGAGCGGCTCGTTCCTGCAATTTGTCGTACAACCCGCCGCCCCGAATACCCTTTCCGATGCTGCTCAACATCTCTTCGACAGTGGTGTTTTCGTCCCATTCCCCCTTGCCGCCGGCCCAGTAATAGGTCGGTGCATACACCTCGAAATTCTCAGGCCCGCACGCTTTGATCCTCTTTATGCCCCGCCCCGAGTTTGCGTCCGGCATAACCCGAAGCACCCGATGACGCTGATCGCCGAATTCTTCATGCCATATCCTGAAAATGTTCATTGACAGAGCCACATGTCCGTCAACCACTCCTCCCCGTTCCTCGACATAGATGGTCTGATCCTTGAATGCGCGTCCCCAATTCCATGTTTCGTTCGAATACTCCAGGAACACGTTCAGGTTCGGATCGAGATTATCCCGTACTATTTGTGCCATCTTTCTGATCGAGTAATCGTCGGCCTGATGCGGGACATTGAACCACATATGCGTGCCGGCCGCATTGCATAGCTCGGCGGCCCATTCGTAGGCCAATCCGGCGCCGTGCGGTCCCCCGCGCTGGTTCTGATAATCTTTCGGTGTGTGATCCTGCCAGGTGCGGAACTTGCTGTTGTTGGTCTTGAATGTCCCCATGAATCGGATAATTTCGAACGGCTCGATCGTTTCGAGATATTCGGGTTGGAATACCTTTCCCTCGTTCTCGTACATGTGCTCATAGCTTTTCAGATACAGTCGAATATTTCGAACCGGGTCATCTTTATTCGACCGTATCAGTTTTATTCTTCCCAGCCTCTCGACCCGATCCATCTGGTCGGCAATGCTCTTCTCCAGATATCCTGAATCCGACTCGGTTCCCCAGAACCACAGCTCACCGTCTCCGTCCCACCTCAGAACATACGTGGTATCGACAATCGTATTTGCCAGGTGCAGGCCGGGGATCTTGTACCAGACGCCGTCGATCGTGTCTCCCGTTTTTGTACCGACACATGGAATCTGCAGCGGATATCCCTGCGGGTCTACCGGTATTTCATCACTGAGCATAATCGCTCCATGGAATTTATTGATGAAAAAATCCACGGCAGTACCGGCATGAATGCCGACGCGAAAGCACCCGTCGTCGCTTTGAGCGGGAACTGAAAAAAGCAGCACGACGGTCCACAAGAACGTCTTCACAATCACGTTGATCAGGTTGTCTTTCATAGTATTGGATCACTCCGAAGTTCGCAACGGAAACTGCACGATCGACCGGATTCCGGGGCATGTTGGCGAAGAGCAATGAGAGTGTCATGCCGCCGGTGCACGCGGCGAAACATGGCCGGGGGCGCGGTGAGGAGTCCGGTTCGGCATCTGGTGTGCAATGTAGGTTTCCATGCGCCGAACCGCCCGAATTTCACCACAATGAGCGAAAAAAGCGGTGCGGGTTGGCAACAGTTTTTCTCGACGGCTCGTGCAGACACGTGGAAAGTGCATACATTACTGGTATATGGCCGATGGATTGTCCACGCGACCAACGCCCCCAATGTAGTGCCGGAAAGCCGACGGATTTCTTTTCAGGAGGAGATATGAACACTTGTTCTATCCGAATACTCGTACTTGCCGGACTTCTTTTTTCGGCGGTATCGATTTGTGGCGACTCATTGCGTGTGTATCTGATGGGCAACAGCCTGACAGATAATATCGACCATGCCGGTCTGATACAACTCGCCGAAGAAGGAGGTCATACCCAAATTCACGGCAGTCACCGAATTCCCGGCGCTCCCATTCCCTGGTTATACGACCATCCGGACGATGGATTCAACCACAAGCCCTTTGGCCGATGGGGACAGGCGTTTGCCGAGTACCAATGGGATGTCGTTTCCGTGCAGCCGTTTCTCCGACCGTTGTCAACGGATCTCGATTTTATCGGGCGACTGATGGACACTGCAAAAGTCCTCAGCCCCGATGTGCGGTTCTGCATCTACTCGCAGTGGCCGAATGAATACAACGGTGATTACGCACAAATCTGGCTTCAGGACGTTACGCCCTGGATGCGGGAAAACCGGAAGGATTTCATTACGCCACAGAGAACAAAGATGTATTTCGAAACGCTTGTGGATACCCTTCGCAAAGTCCGCCCCGATATGAGACCACCGTTCATGTCACCGGTCGGACACGTGTTTTATGTGCTCGACCAAAAAGTCAAGGCTGGAATGATTCCCGATCACTCCTCGGTGTGGGAGTTCATCACCGGGACCCATGTCAATAATGTCGGCTCGTATGTCGCGGGACTCACCTATTTTTCCACACTTTACAAACAGAGTCCGATGAATATGCCGGTGGTCGAGCCGTATCGACAGGATCCCAGCTCAAGTGTCGATCTCCCGATCACCGAGGAACTCGCCGACATCATCCGGGAAAGTGTCTGGGAAGTGGTCGCGACGCATCCTCTTACCGGCGTGACGTCGAACGAACCGATAAGGATAGTTTCCCCGATTGTCGAAAACGCCACGGCCGGTAATGCGTACCGATTCCTTTTCCTGCCAGGATTTGGAAAACACCCCTATGAATGGGAACTCACTTCAGGGTTGCTTCCGTCCGGGCTGTCTCTGTCCGGCGCAGGAAAAATCACCGGCAGCACCGATGCTACCGGAGATCATACGTTTACCATCCGTGTCACCGATCAGAACGGCGATTCCGCCGAAAGGGAGTTTACCCTTACGGTCGAAGAGGATATCCCGCCGCAAATAACGACCGAAACCCGTCTTCCCGATGCCCACAAGGCGGAATACTACTCGTTTCAACTGGAATCCTCGGGTGGTAACGGCATGGTGACCTGGGAATTCGTCGATTCAACGTATCCCCCCGGCATGGCGCTCAGCCGCTCGGGACGTCTCACCGGCTCCTCGGGGGTACAGGGAGGCTACTCATTTTCGGTCAGGGCGTATGATTCCGATGCGACCTCTCCGGACACGGTTTCAGAGACGTTTACCATTTCGGTTGGACCGGCTACGGTGCCCTATATCACGGCACGACTTCTGGACGAAGATGCCGCACCGCAACGGGACGGCGCTCTTGACGACACCTGTTGGAATCCGCAAACCCCGGTACAAAAACTTGTCATGGGATCGCGGCACGACAACACCGTGCATTTCGACGCGGTCTGGGTTGACAAGGGCTCGGGCGATCTGCATATAGCGGTCGCCGTAGAAGATGATTCGGTGACCGAGGGCGATCGCGTTATTATCTACATAGATGCATTGAACAACCGGGAAGAAATTTACAACTGGGACGACCGCAAAGTCTCGTTCGATGCTATAAAAGGCCGAACAATAGAGGATGAAAGCATCGGCTCCACCAGACGTATTGGGGCGAAGGTCCAAACCACCGATGACGGATTCACCATTGAAGTGGGAATTGATTGGCGCAACCTGGGTATGGGGGGCCATACGGAAAAACTCAACAGGGTTATCGGGTTCGACCTGGCCAATGTTGATGTTGACGGGGAGGACGGCGATACGAGCGTGGTTGTGTGGCAGGGAACCGGGCGCAACGGGATCGATACAAGAGATTTTGGCGCAATGCTTCTCGGAACCGACGAAGGTGTCGGATTGTCGGCCGATTCACACCACGGTCGAACACTCGCCGCGCCGTCTATATTCACCGGACCGAGAACGACGAGCATTCGATTTCCCTACGCGAGCGACTGGAGGGTTACCTTGTATCGTTTGGATGGGAGGGTGGTCTACGCCGGAAAAGTTCAATCCGATGCGCTTTCCGTCAAAAGTCCTCCACAAAGCCGCGGCATGTACCTGTGGCGGCTCGAATCGCAAAAAGACCTGTTCGTACGGAAAATGCTCCTGAAGTGACCGTAGGGTCCCATTTTGACTCCATGGCCGTTGATTGGCGTCGCCCCCGATAATCCGACGAAACTGGAGCATAACCGGCGAGTAGCCGGGGAAGCCGCTGGTACGTCGCCGTCTCACCAAGGCCCGGTCGGTGTGAGTAGTCATCACCGGAACCCATGTCAATTATGGTAAACAAGACCCTGAAATATCTCCCTCAGTCACTCACGATGCCCTCAATACCAATTCGGTCGAACTCTTGATAACAATCCAACCCGGATTCGCGGTCGAGTGTTACCTTCCCGAGCGGAGCAGCCGTCGACGGTTTCCTTGTTTTAGTAGTTCGACAGCACGTATTTTGTACCGTATCCGAATGACGACTGAGCACGAAAACGGAACGGCATTCGATATGATGCTCAAAACCGTGGATCAATGACCCCATACTCGTTTGTATTGGCTCTCTTTTTCAGATAAGCGGAATTGTTTCCATCATTGAAAGGAATCAGTCTGTAAAGACTCGCTCAAACGTTGCATCGAATGTGATGTTAGACCTGGCCCTTCCGCTCTGGTGCGTGGGACTAATGAACGCCCGGAAACCGTGAACCAAAGTAAGTACGCGCAAACCTTGGTGTTATGTGGGTCGCGGCAATCAAACAACTATCAGGATGAGGTGGAGAAGCAATGAAAGAATTTGACAAAAGCAAAACAATTGTTGCGTTTCTGCTTTTTTGCGCACTGAGCGCACAGGCTTGGGAGGCAGTCGGACCGACCGCGCCGAAAATCACGAACATCCACTTCTTTGATGAGCAGAACGGAGTCGGAGGCGGTGGGAAGAGCATTTACCACACCTCGGACGGCGGATCCACCTGGACACTGACCACTTCGATCAACGACGGATACTACTACGAAAACGTGGAGATTATCCATTTCGTTACCACGCAGCACGGATACTGCAGAATCGGGCAATCGAACCTGCACCGTACTCTTGACGGCGGGTATACCTGGGAAGAAACGGAAGGTGGCCATGGAAAGATCCAGCAGATGCGCTGTCTGGGCACTGATACCGTGTTGTGCGCGGCGAACTACGGAAGGGTCTCTTACACTCATGACGGCGGCGATACGTGGGTAAAAAAAGACATCGGGCCAAACGGCAACGAGGGAAACTTCTATTCCTGCGACATAGTCGACCCAACACTCTGGTTTGTTGCCGGCGCCGAACGACGAGTGATGAAGTCCACCGATGCAGGGGCAACCTGGACTGAATTTACGGCCGCTCTGCCGGAAAACGCAGGCACCTCACTCTACGGAATACGGTTCCGGGACGAGAATATCGGCTGGGTGCATCCGATCAACTCTGCGACACTGTACGAAACCACCGACGGCGGACAGACGTTTTCGGCGAGGGCTCTCGAACACATTTTTGACGGGCAGGAGATACAGTCGCTGTCAACAGATACTTTGTATGCACCCGGATCGGGATTTTCAAACAGAATCCTCTATACGTATGATTTCGGGCGCAACTGGATATCCGTTCGACTCGACGGGGTCGTCAATGTCGGAGATCTCTACATGCTTGACGGCCATACCGGCTTTTGCACCGGCGGCGCAAGTGCCGTGGTAAAGACCACGGACAACTGGCAAACCCATTCTCGTCTGGACGACCAGACCGGAGGCAATGTAAATGACATTGCGTTCTATAACGACACGGTGGGGATCGCGGTCGGATCGAGTGGTTTGATCAAGCGAACAGCCGACGGTGCACGTACGTGGCAGGCGATGTCCAGACCGTCGGCGGCGGATCTCGCCTATGTACTCCTGATTGACTCTGCAATAATTTTGTGCAACAACTACATCTCCCATGATTCCGGCCAAACCTGGGAATCGATAACCGTTCATGACGGGATAAACTACACACTGAGAAACGCCCATTACCTGGGCGACGGACACATCATAGCAAATGCGACATCCTACTTCTACCAAACCAAAGATTTTGGTGAGACGTGGGAGTGGATCCAGTACCAGACCCCAATTGATTTCAACGGACAAGACATCATCTACTCCGACCGGGGGATACTCGCCGCGGTCCCCGACAAATCCAAATCCATTCTGATATCCCGTGACAATGGCCTGAACTGGGAACTGTTTGCCGAGACCGGCGATACTATTCAGGATGTAGAAATACTTGATGACACTACCGCCATTGCGATCTCCACAAACGGAAAAGTCTTGCGTACGATTGACGGTGGCGCGACCTGGGATGAACAGGTACTATCCAGTTCCAAACTCGCAAGCGTAGTACTCACCTCGCGCAAAAACGGGTGGATATTCTCCGACGATAAGTATGCGTTTCATACGGTCGACAGCGGCAAGACGTGGAGTGCCGAAAACCTTGAGACGTATCTGCAACTCGGATCGAATTCCAATGTGCAGATCATGAAAAAGCGGATTGCCTATCGCGGCGACAATATGATCTGGCTTGCCGGATGCCGCGATTTGATTCTTCGTAACGCGACGGAGGTCACCCTTTCCCCCACCGTCTCCTGTGTAGTGCCGAGCATGCAAGTACCCGTTTTGATCACCACAAATGGAGTAATCCGGGTGAATGTCTACGGATCAACAGACGGAGAACAGTGGGAGCAGCTCAAGACCATACCGGCCTATCCGACATTTACCCAAAATCTTACCGCACCCTCGGAAATCGGTACCTGGTATCTGCGAGTAGTTGCGGAGGAAGATGAATCCGTCTCCTTTGATACCATGCTTGTCGTAAAGCCGTCGTGGGAAAGCGAATTTGAAAGACTCGTCCCGGACACTATTCACGCGACGGTGGACTCAACACAAACCTGGGTTTTTTCGGAGCTTACGGATTCCGCTGAAACAAGGGAATACACCATAACGTTTGACCAGCTTCCTCCCTGGGCGACATTGAGTACCGAAAGCGACATGATGATACTAACCCCCGGCGTGAATGATGATACGGTGAAAATTACCGTCAGAGCATCCGGATGCGAGAGCCTCGAAAAAGACATCGTTTTTGCGCTCGAATACCCCATAGGTGTTCGAAAGGGCATGTCGATGTCGTACCACCCGCCACGTCTTCTCCCGGTCGACCGGTCGGGCGCTCTTCGCATTGCCACCTGCTACAGAAAGCCGACCATTCTGAATGTTGTCCTGTACAACTCTGCCGGGCGAAAGTTGCTTTCAAAATCCTTGTCCGCATCCTCGGGAGCAGAGCATCATACAGTCCCGCTTACGCCGGGGCGCGGAGCCCTGCTTCTGGAGCTATCCGATCCGTCGGGGACGGTGCGATCGAGACTCGTAAATCTGGGTCGGTGAATATATTAGATTCTTTGTCTGACAAATCCACACTTCGGCAAGCTCAGTGCATCTCAGCACAGGCTTTTTTTAGCGTATTATTTGTCAGACATCAAAGGAATTATCTGTTTGATCTTTGATTTTCGATCTTTGATCTTCCGGCTATGCCGGCTTAGACGATATAGTGCCTGAGCAAAGCGCTGTGCCGAGCGAAGCGCCGTATTGCGATGCGCTGCGGCGCGCTGAGCTTGCCGAAGTGAGCTTGCCGAAGTGAGTCCCGATCTTTGATCGGGAAAATGCCGAGGTGCCGAAGTCTGCCCCTTGATCTTCCGGCTTTGCAGGCTTCGACGAGGGTAGCAGTAGAGATCGGGAGGGTGTTGTTATTGCGGCGCCCTTCGGGCATGATCAACCCAGGTTTCGCAGCCGAGACAGGGCATTCTGCGGCACCTTTGGGATACAGTATCCTATGCCGCGATATGATGGTGGCTTATTCCGCCAATAGAGACCTGGCGAAGCGCTCTCGAAGAGCCCTGCCCTTTCGATTCACGAGTACGAGTACCGGCCCCTGCGGGCCTGAGTTCCATGCCTGCGGCACTGAGTACGATCTGAGCATTCCGCACACAAGACTCCTCGATCAGCGAGGCTGAGCTCCCCCGAAATGAGCAAAGCCGAGATGCCGAGGTATCCGGCACGCCGGCTTAGGACAAGTACCATATGCATGAAGATACCTGCGCACTCTATCCACATGGCGTAAATAGTAGATTCAATTCCGCCTTGCACGAGACGATATTTTTGTCGCGACCGTCGTAACCCCGGCAGTGTTCACACTGTTGCTTGGTACCCTGCGCTCCACTCGCGGTCGGGTGCCGCCACTAAGCTCCAGTATTACTCCGTCGGCCGGGAACTCCCGGCTCAAGCCCAGAAGACGTGCGGCATTGGACATGTGATACCCACTTTTTCGAAGAAACACCTGCGAGTCGCCTCCACGCATTTTCCTGTCCTGTAGTACTCCACCCAGAAGCGACATCGCCGTGCTTAACGGATCCGCGAATTTTGCGGTACTGAACCATTGCAGAAGCAATCCTCGTGACGGCTCCCCTTCCGTTTTTATGCCGCAATCAATCTCTACCCCCCATACGCATCCGTGTACCAGCTCGCTATCGTCCACCGCCGTATAGAACTGATGTCCTCTCTCGATTCGCTCATGCGCCGTACGCAGGAACCGTCCACATGCCGGGGGATCGCCCAGCATCTCCCCAAACGACAGGATATCTTTCAAATTGTTTGTGCGTGCCCTCATACCGGTTAAGCTTGACGGTGCCTTTTCCCGGGACGCCGACTTCCATGTTTCCAGTACGGTATCCATGTCGGGATGCTCCGGATTCGTTTCCGTTCGAGGCAGAATCGCGGCCGGCAATTGCTTGAACGCCGCAAGATCGATTCCGGACATCTTGAGTAAGGATCTTGCCGCCCGGGAGGATTTGTCCAGGAAGCAGCGTGCAGATTTACGCAAGGCATTCACATGTATGTCCACAATGGAGATTTCATCAATCGCGTTTGCGAGCTTCTGACTCTCGGCATCAGTTTCCAATGTGAGATCAAGACATGCAAACCCTTCATCGTCAAGGTGACGCGCAAGAAAGAGCCTGTGTAGACTTTCCAGAGAAAAGCGCGTGTGAAAGGGGGAGCAGGCAACGATTCCTGCATGCACCATAGTATTGCTTACGACGCCAATATGCACGGCTGCCGGTCTACCCCCGATCCGCAGAACAGTAGAATGGATCAGATTCTCTTTATCGGCGGCAGAGAGTTGGTATTCACGCTTATGCGGATCTCTACCAAAGAGAGAGCGGCCG
>CAZEMW010000013.1:0-15593 GCA_964513105.1 uncultured Fibrobacterota bacterium | reverse complement strand
GCATTTTGTTACCGATTTGAATTCAATAACCATTACTAATTTCGGATTTCGGATTTGGGATTTGGGATTTGCGATCGCCTTGAGCAGGTGGAACTAATTGCTTCATTTAGTTCTAAAATACCATCTTAGCCTGTTTTTGTCACCCCGAGACTGTCTTAAATGCGGGATGTCCGGTTGATTATTTTAGAGTCAGTCCGAAAACCCCTTGAACGGAGGCCGGGCAAACAAATTCGCCGGCCGGCGGATCGCCGTGAAGGCAGAATAGTAATCAAACCACCAAAGCGAAAGTACAGCTTATGGTAAAGGTCGGCAGGAACTGATCTATTCCGCCCGGCACTGGTTCAAAGTCAGAGATCAAACAAGGACTCCCGGGCATGTACGAGTATGACGAATAACCGCAAAAAGAGACGACATAAATGCAAAAACCATCCTTCGGTTGAAGCCCGGGGACGGTGTATGCGGTGTAATGGATGGATATGCCGCGATTGTGCCGAGATCTCAAACGGCCAGATCACCTGCTCCGACGGTTGCGTCGTGCGATCGGAGCCGGGGCAGAGAGCAAACGAATCGTCGAGCACCGCTCCAATCCCGCCCAAGGGTGAACCAACTCCCACGAATTCCGGGTTGGCCCGATGGATTCTTCCTTCGGCAGGCCTGGCCCTGTTCTCCGGTCTACTCGCAGTGACGCTGTTTCTTTGGCAGGAAAACAGCAGTCTTAAACGCGAACTTCAGAAACTACGACGAAATGAAACCAAACTGGTCGAAACGGTCAAAAGGCGCAACCGCTACATAACGAAACTCAAGAGCCGCAACGAGCCGAAGGACACCACACGAACAGTAGAGAAGCAGCGCGTTTCCAAACCCCGACGCACACTTCCCCCTGCCTACCGCGAGATTCCTGCATTCAGCAAAATTCCCCTGAGTGTGGAAAACGGGGCAACCGGAAAAAAACTGGTCTCGCTCACTTTTGACGGTGGATCGTATGCCAACGCGGCCGACGACATTCTCGATACCCTCAAATCCCGGAATGTGAAAGCCACCATGTTCGTAACCGGGCATTTTATTCGTCGGTATCCCCACGTGCTGAAACGGTGCCTGCGTGAGGGGCACGAGATTGGTAACCATATGTACAGTCACCCCCGACTCACCACGTATGCGGATACCAGGACACACAAAACCCGCGATGAAGTCACCCCGGAGTTTGTTCGCGGACAGCTGCTGAAAGCCGGGGCAGTTCTTCGTGAGACGCTGGGAACCGAGTTCGCCCCGATCTGGAGAGCCCCCTACGGTGAGAAAAATCCCGATATCTGCCGATGGGCTCGAGATGCGGGGTATCTTCATGTCGGATGGCGGCAGGGCCGCACCTGGCGTCGCAATCTGGATACCAATGACTGGGTTCCCGACGAGGACACACCGGGATACCGCTCCCCTGAAGAGGTGTACCGGAAGATCATGGATATAGCCGACACCCCTCCCTACGGAGCAAACGGTGGCATCATTCTTCTTCACCTGGGTACCACCCGGAAAGAGAACCACAAACAGGTGCACCGGATCATAGGACGCCTTATCGATGATCTTCGGGCGCGTGATTACCAACTTGTGCCCGTAACCGTACTCCTGGAAGAGTCCGGTATTGAGCTTGCGCCTCTCCGCAACCGTATGCTTATGGCTGAAAACAGGTAATTGAAATATGCTTGAAAATCTTCTTTTCCGATTCCCAATAGTGGTTCTGGCTCTCACGTGCCATGAATTTGCCCACGGATGGGTCGCCTATATGCGCGGCGATCACACGGCGAAAAATGCCGGGCGGCTCACGTTCAATCCGCTGGCCCATCTCGATCCGGTCGGCACGTTCATGCTACTTTTTCTCCCGTTCGGATGGGCAAAACCGGTTCCCGTGAATCCCGGCTTGATGTCGAATCCACGCAAGGACCTGATGATGGTGAGTGCGGCGGGTCCGTTGACCAATATTCTGCTTGGGGTTTCGTTCGGATTGATCTACCGGATGCTGGTACTTGGGGGTTCGTTGTATGAAGCCGGATATGCGGCTCAGATGCTGTACCTTGGGATCGTAATCAATTTTGGACTTGCGTTTTTCAACCTGCTGCCGATACCTCCCTTGGACGGCTCCAAGATTCTGACAGGCTTCCTGCCGGTAGAGAGAATTCCTGCGTATTCCCGCCTGGTACGACATGTACCGGCGGTTTTCGGGGCCTTGCTGCTGATTGGATTTGTAGCACGAATACCTGTCATTTCACTTATTTTAAATCCTCTCTGGCAACCGTTTTTCGGTTTCTGGCAGTTTGTCGTTTTTGGTGGAAAGGTTTTCTAACTGATGTCGATGATATCGCGCGAAAGAGTACGCTCGATTGTTGAGGGGTATCCCGGGTGCCGGATAATGGTGATTGGGGATATCATGCTCGATGAGTATATGTGGGGAGACGTTCGACGAATATCGCCCGAGGCTCCGGTTCCGGTAGTCGAGATCGAGTCGATAACCCAACGACTTGGCGGAGCTGCGAATGTCGTTCAGAATCTGGCCAGTCTTGGAATGAGACCTCATCTGGTCTCGGTGCGGGGAAACGATACTACGGGAGAACGACTTACCGAGATGCTGCTTGAGGCAGGATGCATTACCGACGGTATGGTTGTTTCCGAGAATCGTCCGACGACAACCAAAACACGGATAATGGCCAAACAGCAACAGGTCTGTCGGGCAGATCGAGAAACGGTCGGACAACTCACCGATGTCGATCTCAGAAACCTTCTAAGCTCGTTCGACCGAACGATCTCCGAGGTCGACGGGGTGCTTATTTCCGACTACGGTAAAGGCGTTATCTGCCGACCACTTCTCAAGCATGTCACACAAAAGTGTTCGGAGCGCGGCGTTTTCGTTGCGGTCGACCCCAAGGAGCAGCATTTCGATCTATACAACGGTGTAGACGTAATTACTCCCAATCTTAAGGAGACCCATGCCGCACTGGGGCTCCCGCAGGCACGAAGATCGGACGAGGAGATCCGGGACCTTGGCCGTCAGCTTCTCAGCACTCTTTCCATAAAGATGCTTCTGGTTACGCTGAGCGAGCGGGGAATGGCTCTCTTTCAGCGGGACGGCGACGGCTTTGATCATCTTCCAACGGTCGCCAGAGAAGTATACGACGTAACCGGTGCCGGTGATACGGTCATCAGCGTATTCACGGCTTCGATGCTCAGCGGAGCGACTCCGTTGGAGGCGGCTTACATTGCGAATCACGCCGCCGGCTTCACGGTCGCGCAGATCGGAACGTCCTCGGTAGACCCGGAAAGTCTCATTGATTCCTGCTGTCCGGTGTAGATTTCGCCCCGATGCCGGCGTTTTGGAGAGGCAATGGACGAAGGGCTTGATCGTATTTATGGTAAGGATCTATATTAGATCGCTGTTTGGGGCCCATAACTCAGTCGGTTAGAGTAGCGGACTCATAATCCGTTTGTCCTAGGTTCGAGTCCTAGTGGGCCCATTTTTCAATCTCAGCCCGGAAGGAGTGTCCGTTTGTCGGGTGGCAGCATTCCGCAAATGCATAATTCTTCTTCGGGTGATTCGGCAAACAGGCAAGTACGGAACGTTATGAGGCACACTCCCGAACGGGGAGATAGTGCCTTTTTTTGTGCCGATTTGCCGTCCAACTCTTGAGATATACGGGGGAAGAATCATGGCCAACGATTTACAGCTTCTCATAGAGCTTCAGAATATCGATAACCGGATCTATGAACTCGAGAAATCAAAAGAGGAATTTCCGCGCCGTGTCGAAGAGCTCGAGGCCCGTATTTCCGAACCTGAAGAAGAAATCGAATCAATTGAGAAGAAGCTGGCGGAAAACGAAGAAGAGCGAAAGAAGATTGAATCGAAAATAGCCGATTCGAAGGTCGCTCTCGAAAAAAGCGAAGAGCGTCTCAATGCCATCACGACCAATCGCGAGTACGATGCGGTGCACAGCGAAATCGCGGCGCAGAAAACGGTTGTTTCGCAGGGCGAGGCGAGACTCAAAACGCTGTTGAGTGAAGACGAACACCTGACTGAATCGCTGGAGAGTGCCCGCAAAACATATGAAGAAGCGAAATCCGAGAGTCAGCCGCAAATCGACGAACTCAAAGAAAAAATCGCTTCGATTGACTCCGACATTGCCAAAGTACAAAAAGAGCGTGACAAAGTCACGCCAAAGCTGATCCCGGGAACACTACGTACCTATGAGCATATCCATTCCCGAAGAAAAAACGGACAAGTAGTAAGCCTTGTCTCCGACGCCGGCAACTGCTCCGTCTGCTACAAAATGCTCGAAGCCCAGAGGCTAAACGAAGTACGCAAAGGCCAACGCCTTCAGATCTGCGAAAGCTGTGGATCGATCCTGATTTGGGATACCGGCGAGGAGCCGACTGAGGAATAGGGTTTTCGGAAACGATACGATAAGGATACGGAAAACGGAAAAAGCCGGACGATTTCATCCGGCTTTTTCCATTCAAAGACCTTTTTTTGTTTACTCTGTGCCCTCCGTGGTTCATTCTCGCAACCACGGTTTTCAGATAGGGCCGGCTAATCCTCACGCCCTCCCGCAATAAACTCCTCAGTCATCTGGTGAGCTACTTCGTCGGTATACTGCTTTGGGGGGTGCTTGCAGAGGAAGGAGGAAGTCGAATACAGGACCCCTCCTTTTTTCCGATCGAGCGCCAGTTTGCAGCATCGAATGGAATCGATCGCCACCCCCGCCGAATTCGGTGAATCCTCAACCGAAAGACGGAGCTCCAGGTTCATCGGCACATCGCCGAAAAGCTTGCCCTCCATCCTGATGAAGCAGACTTTGTTGTCGTCCTGCCAGGGAACATAATCACTGGGTCCGATGTGGATATTTCGATTCCCCAGTCTTTTTGCCGCGACCGACTGTACGGCTTCGGTCTTAGAAATCTTCTTTGAAGCAAGCCTGTCACGATTGAGCATGTTGAGGAAATCGGTGTTTCCCGCCGTATTGAGCTGGTAGGTATTTTCGAGCTTGACGCCTCGTTTTCGGAACAGATCCGTGAGTACCCGGTGAGTGATTGTTGCACCAAGCTGGGCTTTTATGTCATCACCGACGATGGGAAGTTTTGCTTCTTCGAACTTCTTGGCCCATGACGGATCGCTGGCAATGAAAACCGGGATATTGTTGATAAACCCGGTTCCCGCTTCAAGCGCACAGGATGCATAGAACCTGGTGGCCTCTTCGGAGCCGACCGGGAGGTAGTTGAGCATAATTTCGGCACCGGTATCCCGCAGAACCTTAACTACCGTTTCAGCATCGGCTTCCGGCTTATCCGCTTTCACGAACGTGTAATCCTCTTCGTACCCGGCCATGTGATCCGAGATACCGTCGAGAACCTTGCCCATGGTAACCGTCACACCACTTTTCGGGAGATCGGGACAGAAGCGTTTCGTACAGTTCGGAGCAGCGAAAATGGCTTCGTTCACATCCCGACCAACCTTCCGCGCATCTACATCGAATGCCGCGACGACTTCAATATCTCCTGGGGCATATCCACCTATGTCCCAGTGCATAAGGCCGATGGCATCTTTTGCATTTCCGCCCGTGTAGTACTTAATGCCCTGCAACAACGAACTTGCGCAGTTCCCGATTCCTACTACGGCAATCTTGATTTTGCTCATCTCTTTCCCTCCGACAAAGACGCAATAGACCGCACAATCGCCGCCGGCATGTCTGAATCAAAAACCGATTCAGGGCCGCGCACCAATTTGCGTGGAGTCTGATAAATTTACGTCCCCCCTGAAGGCGCAGTCAAGCATTTGAATAAAAATGGGCCAAAATTGCACCGTTTTGGTTACGGTCGGGCTTTCTGCCGAGGAGATGATCCGGTCAAACCGCGTGTGGCCGGTACTTCAGTACCGGCCACGGATTGCCAAGCCGTCCCTCAGAGAACTACCCCGAACCGAAGTTCGGGATGTGAAGGCTCAGAAAGGATATGGATTCTTCAGCTTCAGAACACCGGTTCCCATGGCAAACCAGAGATTGCCGTCTTCATCCCGATGCATTCCACTCACCTGAGTAGCGGGGAAGCCGATTTTCTGGTTGTCGAAAACCCATTCGAAGCCATTGTACTTGAACACCCCGGCCGGATACCCGAACCAAACTCGGCTCTGCGTGTCGACCATTATGCTCGTGATCCCCTCCTGAACGGTCATAAACGTCCTCCACTCGGTGCCGTCGAATGCATTCACGTCGGCATCGCCGACTGCGGCCCAGACCATTTCCTTACGGGGATCATATCCGAGAGCTTTTGTATCATTCCAGCTGAGTCCGCTGTTCATGTCGTGAGTAGTCCACGTGGTCCCGTCAAACGCACTGATTCCCTTTTCGGTGCCGAACCAGACCGTACCGGAACCGTCCACCACAATATCGCGCACATTCTCCCCGGCAAGCCCTTCGGCTGTTCCGTAGGCAGTCCATGTGCCCCCTTTGTACTCGGCGACCCCCTTTTCGGTACCCGCCCAGACCGATGTGGCGGTCGGGACCAGAACATTGACAACTATGTGCGGAAGTCCGTTCTCAGTGGTATAGTTGGTGAACTTCTGTCCGTCGTGGACGGCAACACCGTTATTTGAACCAATCCATACCTTTTCGCTCTTATCGACACACATGGAATGAACACCGGAGGACGGAATCTCACCCAGCTTTGTGTGTGTGCGGGTTTTCCCGGTTTTCAGATCTATGACACCGACTCCCGCAGAAGTCGCATACCATAGTTCGTTGCCGTGAGGTGCAAACGCGGCAGCCGGCGCTTCTGTAACGAAGGTCTGCCACTCCATTTTAAAGTTCCCGTATGTTTCCACGGCACCGTCGTTGGTCGCGGCATCCTGGGCGAAACCAACGAAGAATCCGGCAAGTACGATCATCACGATTTTTCTGCTCATATGGAACGCCCCCCCTGGGTTAAGGTCAAAAATCAAAGATCAAAGATTAAAAATCAAAAATCAGACTTCGGCACCTCGGCATTTCGGCTTCGCTCACTTCGGCAAGCTCAGCGCATCGCAATACGGCGCTTCGCTCGGCACAGCGCTCCGCTCAGTCACCGAAGGTCAAAGGTCGACTTCGGCATCTCGGCTCCGCTCCGTCACCGAAGGTCAAAAGTCATTGCCGTCCAATAGAGAGTTATGGTAAGAACAGCAAAACCGAAAGCCGGGAACTCGGTCGTCGGGCGGGCGAGAAAGCCGGTTTCGGACGATAGGCATACAGCCTCTCATAAATCTACATTCAATGCAGTGTCGGCGCCACCGATGGGCCGCTGAGCCAAAATGCACTACTCGGCGCTGCTGAATTCCGGGCTCAGGCGTTCCCCCGGAAGAGAGTCCAGCCTCGCCAGCCGCGAATAGGTCCAGTAATTCGCGAGCACTTTTTTGACGTACCCACGGGTTTCGGTAAAACCGATATCCTCGATGAACATATCAAATTCATCGTTCTTGTTTGTTTCATGCCACCGTTTTGCATTGTGGGGCCCACCATTGTAACCGGCAATGGCCAGAACCCGATCTCCGTTGAACTGCTTCAACAACTTTCCGATATAGTGCGTACCGTACCGGATGTTGAATGGTGCCGAGGTAAGGGAATCAAGTTCGAACTTCTCGCCCAGATCGCCGGCGATCTCTTCTCCCGTATAGGGCATTATCTGCATCAAACCAACGGCTCCGACCGGCGACAGTATCTGGGGATCAAAGATACTCTCCTGACGGATAATGGAAACGGTCAAAATGGGATCCACCCCAAATTCCGTTGCGGCCCGCTCGATATGCTCGGCAAACGAAAACGGATACAGAACCGAGTAAAGGGCAAGCGGAATACGATCACGATGCTGGAAAGGGATGCGCCAGGCAAATCTTCGCGCAACCCGATAGGAAAGGGTCGGGTCTCCGCACTTGCGGTAAATCACGGCAAGACGGTATTGCAGAAGCAGGTTACGGGGATAGCAGGTCTCAATCGGCTCTAGATAGTATTCGGCTGATCTGGTATCCCCAACCGATGCCAGCAGCCTTCCGATCTCGAACGCCAGAGAGTCGCGCCTGCTGAGCGGTTGATTACTACTGATGGAATCGAGCCAGCTTTCGGTTCGGATTTCATCATAGAGCGTGTCCAGATCAAATGCCGCGCTGCTGTCTCCCATCTCACGTAACCGCTCCCGTGCGCGGAAGGCATAGTAATCGGTCGGGTCGTGTGAGATAACTCCTCTGAACTTCTTTTTTGCGCTACTCTCTTTCTCCAGCTCCATCAAGCAGAGAGCTTCCCAGTATTTCGCACCCTGCGCCAGATGAGAGTTGGGATACTTTTGTGCGAATGAGCGAAACGACACTCGGGCCTCGGCATGGTTGTCCTGTTTCACATACGACAGCGCATACCGAAACGCCGCATCGTCGGCCCGGGATCGATTCCCATGCTGCCGGTACATTTTTTTGTACAATGCACGGGCTCCATGGTAGTCGCCGGCATCTTCTTTCTGCCAGGCTCGATACCACAGAATATCATGAGTCCTGCGGGTGTGGGGAAACATGGTGACGTGCTTATCATACCAGACTCCGGCATTCCCCGCTTCCCCGAGACTGCGATAGCATCGGGCGATTCGGTATACCAGAAGCGATGTCGCCCGATACTCGTCCATATATTTTTTGTACCATCGAATTGCCTTGTTGTAATTCCGCAGATTGTAGTTGAGCCCCGCTCGATGGTATATGTAATCCCCGGCATTAATTTTCTCCTCGAAATCGTCTCGATCCAGCGCTTTGTGCAACCAGTCGCTCGACGAAGAATAATCCGAACATTTCTCGGTAACCACCGACAAGGCATACAGCGTTTCCGTCCTGAGGGTAGAGTCCGGCAAATCCGCCGTATCCAGAATTGAACACACCGCGCACTGCTTGTTTCGGTAGATGCTTGTGTCACAATAGTCCGACACAACGGCATCGAGGGTATCCCACCGTTCACTCTTAACAAGCTCCGCGACGATCGAATCCATTGGTATGCCGGCCTTGACCTCTTCTTCACCCAGCAACTCTTCAAGCCAGGCAATTGAACCAATTTCATCCCGGTGTTGTTCGGCCGTCTCATGCATTTTCCGATACAATACATGTTTGTGGCGCTGGTTTTCCGCGTGCTCGGAAGCCGTCCGATATGCAGCCAATGCGTTCGTATACCGCTTCTGTTCAACTTCCGCGTCTCCGATTCGTTCGTAGGCCGAGGGGAGCAGAGTCTCTGAATGCCGGGCTACGAAACGAAAGTAGAAAACGGCTTTCCCATAGTTGCGAAGCCCCGCATGAGCTACACCAAGCTTGAACCATCGATTGATGGAATCCGCCTCCGCGGTGTCCGCAAGAAGCTTTTCGATCGCATCGTTGTACTTACCTCCGCGGATCTCTTCGGTTCCTACCCAGTTGTATGCCGGGATATCTGCCGATGAGGCGAAAAAGAAGCCAACTGCAAGCAGCAAAAAAAAGCATTTGTTTCGTGTTTTCATAACGTCCCGTCGGATCGTTGACTCAAATCATGTTTAAAACAGGCGTCTGTCGATTCTACTGATCCGCTTAACCCCCAAAGCCGGCGTAGCCGGATACCTCGGCATTTTCCCGATCAATGATCGGGACTCAATACATCGCAATACAGCGCTCCGCTCAGTCGCCAAAAGATCAGACTTCGGCCGGGCTCAGCCACCAAACGGATAGTGGATTTGTCGGACAAAGAGCCTAATCGGCACCTCCGTAAAGAGAGTGCGCACCTTTCCCTGTCCGATATGCAAAAGTACTCCGACTACCGTAGGATTGCAGTTTTGAGAGCCCCCCGAGAAATCACATATATATCCCGCCATTTATCCCGATCACCTGCCCGGTGATATATCCCGCATCGTCGGACATCAGGAACGAAACGACACCGGCCACTTCTTCGGGCTTGCCGAATCGTCGCAGGGGCACACCCGCCGCCAGACGAGTGCGGTCCACACCCTCAATCATGTCCGTTTCAATGAATCCCGGAGTAAGAGCATTCACCAACACGTTCCGTTTGGCACACTCAAGTGCAAGGGATTTGGCGGCCCCGATCAATCCCGCCTTGCTCGCGGCATAGTTGACTTGCCCCTGAAGGCCGGATTGGCCGGACGTAGAAGAGATTACGACGATGCGCCCTGTTCGATTGAGAAGCATGTGACGAACGAATGGTTTTGTCACATTATAGAAACCCGTGAGGTTGGTGTCGACAACCGAGTCCCACTGTTCATCACTCATGAAAACCATGGCTTCATCATGACGAACCCCGGCGCAGAGCACAAGTCCGTAGAATGTGTGTTTCTCAACCAGCGTTTCCAGAACACGACGGGTTTCGGTTCTGTCGGAAATGTCGAACCGTGCCGGCTCCCCGCTTCCACCGCTGGTTTCGATAGCCTCCAGGGTCCGACGGGCCTCTTCTTCATTCGCACGATAATTCACGACCACATGATATCCCTCACGTGCGAGACGGTCCGATACGGCGCGTCCAATCCCGCGAGATCCTCCCGTCACCAGAACAGCTTTTTTAGATTCCGACTCCGGCATTTTCGTCCCCGTTTGAGTGTTGGAATTCCCGTGTGGAGTTCCCGGCCCCACCATATTGGCCCAATTCGTGATGTAATGTAACACACGGAACACCCGAATTCAGAGCAGTCACATCTTCGGATACTACCTGGTGTCTGTCCAAAAACCCCTGAAACGGACACCGAGGGTAGCTTTGCGCGCGGTGTACGGGTAGTTTTCCGAAAGCCTCTACCTGGTGCCCGGAATCATCGGATTCGGCCGGTTTTCCGGTAAGAATACTTCCGTACCATGCCGAACCCCCACGAACCCCTCCTGATGAAAATAACATTTCCATGGTGGGGTACAAAAAAGTATTCTACCCGCCGGCAAATATCAAAACCGGAGCATCTGTTTCTGTTTCCGGGATTTCGACGGAATTTATATTAACGCACTTACGCGGAGAAGTGACCGGATAAAGCTCAAAGCCCGAAAACTTTGGGTATCGCCGGGTTTCGGTTCGACAGGATCCGGACGACGGATCTAGATCTTCGACGGTACCGGCCGTTTGATTACTCCTTCTCGCGCTCGGAGGTGCTTTGAAAGAAAAAGACGCCGTATCAAAGACAGACAAGCATCAGATGATGCTATTCGTCGAGAAAGAGGACGGATCGATTGCTCCGGTTCAAACCGGATCGTACATGGTCGAGAACTATCTCGATGATTTCTGGGTAAAGCGCCGGCACCTGGAGCAAACCGCTCTCAAGGAGCTCACCGAGTCCAGGATTTCACCGGTAGCCTATCACATGAAGCTGACGGAAATGGCTCCGGCGGATGTTGCCGTACGTACGGGAATTCGGCTCTCGAGAGAGAAAAAACACATGACCCCAAAGCATTTCGGCGATATGAAAGTGCGGGAGGCCGGCCGATATGCTGCAGTGTTTGGCATCAGCGTATCGGATCTGTTCTCGATCCTCATCTCGGATTCGCCTCGAATCGGATTTGTACGCGAGGATACCGAACAGCCCTGTGTGACAATTGTTCGAGGTATAGAGGCGGAGGAGCAAAAAAAGTGAGCAAAGTGGAGTTCCAGCATCGAATGGCGGCTCATTGCGAGACGGGAACGGTCTCGTCGATTCTTCACCATCATGGGTTGGAGATATCGGAACCGATGGTTCTGGGAATTGCCGGTGGAATATTTTTCGCCTACCTGGACACTCCTCGACTGGCATTTCCCACCTTCGTCACGAGAAGCAAACCGGGAGACGTTCGCAAACAGATTGCGAAAAACCTTAAAATTCAGTTCGTTACGAGGAAATTCCGCAAGCCCGAAAAGGCAAAGCAATACATTGACACACTTCTTGCTCAAAACACGCCGGTCGTTGTGCAAGTCGACATGTTCAACATGGATTACATACCGTCATATATGCGGGCGCATTTTAACGGCCATTTTATCACCGTAGTCGGAAATGAAGGTGGGAAGTATCAGGTGTCCGACTGCTACTATCCCGAGATTGCCGCGGTGAAACCGTTATCTCTCGAGATGGGTCGATTTGCAAAAGGAGATCTGGCTCCGGGCGGTTTTTGCTTCTATCCACGCACTATCCCTGAAAACCCCGATTTAAAACCGGCGATCATAAAGGGAATAAAGCGTGCTTCGTACAACATGACAAGACTTCCCATCCCGTTTCTAGGGGTAAAGGGTATACGAATGTTCTCCAAAAAGGTTCTGGACTGGCCTGCTCGAGCCCGCGACCAGGAACACCTATCCCATGAGATCGCGATGATTCACATAATTCTTGAGGAACGAGGAACCGGCGGAGCGGGATTTCGGTTTATGTATGCGTCGTTCCTTCAACAAGCCTCCGGAATACTGCAGAACCCATCACTGGCGGATATGGCCCGGGAAATGACGGCAATCGGCGATCGATGGCGGGAAATCTCGCTTTACGTCGCACGTATTGCAAAAGCCCGAGATTTCGGTGAAGAACGAATGAAACAGTTGAGCGAAATGATCGCGGCGCGAGCCGATGAGGAGCAGAGCTTTTTTACCCGGCTGCCCGCTATGGTGGCCTGAAGCGACCTGGAGTGAAGAATGCCCGAAGGACCGTCGACGGAACTGAAATTTGAAATAAAAAACCTGATCATCGAAACACTAAAGATCCCCGATGTCTCTCCGGAGGACATTCATGATGATGTGAGCCTGTTCGAAGAGGACGGTCCGTTACAGCTTGACTCGGTTGACGCACTGGAGGTAGTTATGGCTCTGCAACGGAAATACGGTGTGCATATCGACGATCAGAACCTCGGGAGATTCATCATTAAATCCGTAAACACGATCGCGGAATTCATAGCAAAAAATCAGGACGCCGAAAGCAGCGAAGAAAAACCGTAAGGTACAGGCAATTTTTTGCTCAAAGAACAAGATTCTACCGTTGAGTAGTACAGAGCCTCCGTTGAGATGCCTTAGACCTTCTATGACACAGTCACGATCGCCCGACGGACGGCAGGGAAGGACACCGCTCAGCCCTCGCACTGGGAATTCGCCCTTAGGGCGCTCTGCCCAACCGATCACTTTTTTCCTTGCGCTTTCCCTTCTAATCTTCGCGTGTGAGAACCGTCCCGCCTCGCTGCATAGATCCCCGGCGTCCCACGACACCCTTACCTTGATGTGGTACAATGTCGAGAACCTTTTCGACTATGAACGTTCCGGTCGTGAGTATCCCGATTATGTTCCCGACAGCATGGGGTGGTCGTACGATGTCTATCTGGAATCGCTTGACAACATTTCCGACGTCATTGCGGCGGCCCATCCCGATATCGTCGGGCTCTGCGAGATTGAGAACGAAACCGTGCTCAAGGATTTGATCCATATCCTCCGCGTTAAAGGGCTGCGGTTGCCCCACTACGGAATTGGAGATACGCCTCTTCGGTCCACAACCCATCCGGCACTCCTTTCTCGCGTACCGCTCCGGATAACCGGCACGATTCCCGTCCCCCAGCCCGATGGAAACCGCACCAGAAACATTCTCGAATGCGATGTTCGGCACCAAAGTGGATTGCTGAAGGTGTTTGCAAACCACTGGCCGTCGAAAGCTCACCCGGAGCGTTCGCGCATTGCCGCGGCCCGGGTACTTCGCCAAAGACTGGACGAACTCCCTCCAGACTGCGATTATATCGTCATGGGCGATTTCAATGAGAACCACAATGAACATGAAACGATTCACATTGACACCGATTGCGGAGTCGACTGTCAAACCGCGCTTGGCCGGGTACTTGGAACGACTCGGCGCGCGGATAATGGCCGGGATTGCCCGGTCACCAGAAAACACATTATTTTCGATTCATTCCATGAAAAACTGTATAATCCCTGGTGGGATGTTGCCGAATATCGTCGATGGAATTACGTGTACCGCCGGCGAAGGCAGACTCCCGACCACATTCTTCTTCCCCACTCATTGTTCGATACCGTTGGATTATCGTATGTCGACGGTAGCTTCTCCGTGTTTCGCTGGAGCGGACGGCTTCTTTTCGACGGCGTTCCGTACCGTAAGCAACGGCGGTGGTATAAGGGAGCACGATACCACACCGGTGAAGGCTACTCCGACCATCTTCCTCTGCTCGTGCGAGTTTTCTCGGATGCCTACCCCGACACAATCGCTACGGAAGAAATCGGATGCGAATCAGGGAATGATTCCACCATTGGATTTGAGTCGGGCTTTGAGGGATGGATTGCCGGCGAAATGCCGTTTCGCGCAAAACTGGATACGGCAACGGCGCGAAGCGGACGACGAGCACTCAGAGTCTTCGGCATCGACACTCGATCCCGCACGGTTGCAAAAACAAGGCTGATTCCCGGTGCGATGGGGGTAACCGAGGGATTGTCGTTGGTCCTTCATCTGAGGGGATCGGGCGATCTTTCAATTCGTTTTAAGAACGGCTCTACCGGTTGGAGCTACATCAGACCCGGCGATCCCGAAATGGTCCACCGAAGCAACAGGTACGAGTCGTTTCAGTCGATGCAGTGGAAACGGATACAAATCGCGCTTCCTCCCGGCTACCGAAAAGACGATCCGATCGATCTTGAGATTCGGGTGAAGGCGAATCGCCCGGCCGACCTTTGGATCGATGATGTCTATCGTCGATAGTGGTGACCTTCTATGCCACCCGGAACCGGCAAGATGCCGGCCCCGGGCAGTTCCTTTTCCACACCCGAGAGTACCCGCCGACGCACGTGACTGCCCGTGCAGTACCGTTGACCACGAATACCATCCATCGCTCCGTGCCCGCCCTCGGTCGGAGAAAGACTTTTCTTGATGTATTTTAAGTCTGTGATATCTCAGAATGCGAACAAACGCCAACAAAGAGAGCCAACCAATGCCGACTGATCTAGAGGTATTCCAACAAACGGTCGCTCATAAGCAACCTTCACGGCTATTATACGGATTCCGATGCGTTGAAGACCTTAAACAGCGCCTGATCCAGCACACCGGAACAGACAACCTGCGACAGCATTACGGGACATTCGGTTGTTGGCGAACCGGACCGAAACGTCCCGAGGGCTACGTCAAACCGGACTACTCAAAGTACTGGCACGGTGTGGAACTTCCGGAAGGCACCACGATCAACGCAAACGGTGTTGCGCATGCGCAGGGAGATTTCTTCCATTTCACCAGGATCATCTCTCCATTGGCAAATGCAAAGAGTCTCAAAGAGATTGAGGAGTATCCTCTCCCCGACGCCTCACAACTCAGCTACGATCATTTTCCTGAGGTAAAACAAAAGGCGCTGGAGGAAGGACGACCGGCTGCCGTATGGGCGGGGCACATGTACGAGACGGCCTGGGCCATTCGGGGCTATGAGCAGTTTCTCGAGGATCTTATGCTTCGCCCGGAGTGGGCCGAGGCTATTCTGGACAAATTGTTTCACAACAATCTGATAGTTGCTCAACAGGCCGCGAAAGCGGGGTTCCTCGCATTCTTCTGCGGAGACGTTGTTTCGTATCAGAACGACATGATGTTTTCTCCGGACTTGTGGCGTCACTTGATGT
>CAZEMW010000012.1:0-15938 GCA_964513105.1 uncultured Fibrobacterota bacterium | reverse complement strand
GATCTATACCGAAGCCCCCTACGAAGTAAAAAAGTGTATGGCTTCGGTCGATGGACATTTCATCCCCGCATTGTGGTACTCACAAAAGGGTAACGCGGATTCATTCTCGAAGGCCATGAATTCTACAATAGACGCCTGGCGGGCATGCCGTCCTCAGTTCGATCGGTTTTTCAAGGATGATGAAACCACGGTGGAGGTGACGGCAACTGTCGATTCGCTGTTCCAGGCAGCACAGACGCAGGCCGGAAACGGAGATCTGCAGACGGCGCACGAAACGCTGGAGCAGGTCAAAGATGTCATGCGGACGGCACGCAGGCAGCAGGACATGGTCTACATACTCGACATGTTGGAGCCGTTGCACGACACGGTAACCGCGATGTACAGAATGGTAACAGCCGCAACGGATACCGCCGGGACGGTGGACACCGCGCTACTGGACCTGGACACGCTTCGCAGGCTTGTGGAATCCGCGCAGAGCGCGGTACAGAGTGTGGTGGTTGTTCGGGTCAGACCTGAAACCACCAGCCTCGACTCCGCCGATATGAGAAAATACTCAAAACGTCTGCAGATCATTAACGATACTTCATACGAGCTGTTTCAGGCCGTACAGAACCAAAACATGGAAGAAGCGGTATCGCTGACAAAAAAGATGCGCGTAACCTATCAACGGATTTATCTTCTATTTGGTAGTTTTTCGGAGAAACCGTCGATCCTGCGGGAAAATTTCGAACCAGATATGCAGACTGAATCGGTCGAATAGAAGGAGATCCCGGAACGGCTTGGCAAAAACCTGTCTGATCGGGTTTTGCGGTGGTACCAGCCCCCGACGGCCCTGTTGTCTCGCCGGTTACCTATACCGGTGAATACGGCGTTCGACCATCGGCACTTCGCACATCTATGAAATAGGTCGACTGTATCATTGATTAAGGGGGATTTGAGAGCACGTATGGATTTCAAGGACTACTACAAAGTTCTCGGTGTAGAAAGAAGCGCCTCACAGGACGATATCCGTAAAGCGTATCGGAAGCTTGCCGTGAAGTATCATCCCGACAAGAATCCGGGGAACAAGCAAGCCGAGGACAAGTTTAAGGAAATCACCGAAGCTCATGAGGTACTTGGGGATCCTGAGAAACGTAAAAAGTATGATGAACTGGGATCCGACTGGCAGTCATACAGCCGGGGGCAGAGAGGGGCCGGTGATTACGGCGACTGGTTCAATCAACGCGGGCGGTCGTATGCGGGCGGAAACCAGTACTACAGCTATTCCGCCGATGCCGAAGATCTTTTCCGGAACATGGGAGGCTTTTCCGACTTTTTTGAGAGCTTTTTCGGCGGTGGGCATTTTGCGTCGGCCGGTGGAAGAGCCGGTGCACGACGAGCGCCCCGGAAAGGGGGCGATTACGAAGCCGAGCTGCATGTTTCACTTGAAGAAGCTTTAAAAGGAACGGAACGCCTGGTGGCAGTCGACTCCCGGAAACTTCGAATCCGGATAGCTCCGGGCACGCCGAGCGGGCAGAAGCTTCGGTTGAAGAGTCAGGGCGCACAGAGTCCGACCGGCGGACAACGAGGGGATTTGATTGTAACCATTCGGGTCGATAAACATCCCCATTTCAAGGAGGAAGCCGGCAACCTGTATCATACGCTTTCTATCGACGTACCCACCGCTGTTCTGGGGGGGAAAAAACGGGTTACTCTTCCTTCCGGGCAAACCGTGAACCTGACCATACCACCCGGCACCGGTTCCGGGACGTCATTACGTATTAAAGGCAAAGGCCTGCAACGCCCCGGCACTTCTGAAACCGGCGATGTCCTCGTGCGAATTGAAATTCATGTGCCGAAAAAGCTGACTCCCGAACAGAAAGAGGCGGTGGAGAAGCTGGGTTTTTTGCGGGATCGTTAAATCGTTTTGCGTGAGTAAGCAAAAGGAGATAAACCTTCAGATCTTATGCTGTCGATTATACTCTGTTCTCCTCGAAGCAAGTAGAACCATTCGTTTCTAAATCTCAGTCGATCTATGCGCCAGTCCAGATAGTAGCGTCTCACTATTTTATGTGCAGAGAAGCCTGGAACAGCGCCTATAGCAGAAGAGGCGCTTTCCTCGTTGTCGCCGGGAGCAAATCTTCGTCGAACCGAGCAGAATTTCAGCCTCGATTTCTCCAGCAATGTGGCCGATGCACTCGCCGCACGCCTGAAAGAATATGCGCCGGGCAAATTCAGAGAGGCAGAGAACGAAACCCGCAACCGCATAAATGAAAAGGTCGGTGAAGATCGTCCGGCCTTTTCCGAGGATCTTACGAAAACTGCTCAATTGCTTGAATCCGCCGCCGGCGACCTGAAAGGTCAAATCGCCGGCGTGGAAAGCACCATTGAAGAAAAACGGTCGGCTCTGGAAAAGAAAGCCGAGGCGGAGGTGAAGGAAAAAGCGAAAGAAGAGGCCGAAAAACGGCTTAAAGGCTTGTTTTGATGAGCGGTGAACCCGATAGGGGTGGACCGTATTCAGAAGGCACTTTTCTTGACGAAAAAGGTCAAGAAAAGTGCCTTGATTTCACACAGTACCCGGTCTTCCGGTTTCAGGAACGTACTCTACTGGATTGTGAACCGGAAACTCCTCCGCTCGGCGCCCACCCGTATTCCGGCGATGTACATCCCTTGGGATAGCTCCGGAATACCGACTTCCACTCGGTTGTCGAACTCTGTCGCAGGCAATCGCCGGGCGATTCTTGATCCGTTCAACCGGTAGAGTGAGATCCTTCCGATTTTGCCTCGTTCGGTCGGAATTATCAGACGAGTGGCTCCGCGATGTGATACAAGGCGCGGACGAAACGCGGCTTTTTCCGCCGAGAGGGAGGTGTGATTAATCCCTACCGCCCCGTCGGTAAACGACGCGTGCCAGATACCGCTTCCTTTACTTACCATGTACAGATCGACGTTATCGTCGGTTGAGAACACGGACAACTGATGTGCGACCGGGGCGGGAACATAGGGGAAATCGGTCCAGGAAGCACCGCCGTCCTTGGAGTACTTGATCCAGGGCGCGTTGGCGGGATCGAGTACCTGTTCGGAAAGCGTGGCGGGTGTCGATGAGGCGGCATAGACGGTACCAAGTTTGTGATCAACCGCCACCGCATGAATTGCGCCCGCACCTCCGGGGGTCAGGACAGCATCCCATGCCGTACCGCCGTCCGGGGAGCAGAACAACCCCTTTGTGCCCATTGTCGCATACACGCTGTCGGGATTGGTGGGACTGAAGTCGATGGATCGGCACACATCGCCGGTAATCTCATGCGTGTAGGACCAGGTCATCCCGTTTTCCTCACCTCGCCATAGACCCATGCTGTCTGATTCGCCGCCCACGCCGACAAAAAGCACATCCGGGTTGGAGGGATGGGTGCGAATTCGTACAATATCGGCACTCGGGAAATTCATCGACCGATATGTCGGGAGGTATCGTTGTGTTTCGGGATTACTCTCAATTTTACGCTGTTTTCCCATCGGATACACATGCTCATCCCCACGATACAGACCGGTCATTTCGCCCCGAAGCGCCCAGAATACTCCACGCTTATCAGAACAAAACGCAAGATCAACCGCATCGAGACTGTCCCAGGAATGACGTAGGTGCATAAGGCCGCTTGCATACGGGTCGTAGCGCCAGTAACTGCCCCTGCCCGCCTTGTCGAGTCGCCCTTCCGCGGTACTAACCAGAAGCATGCGCCCTTTTCCCATATAATGATAAGGGTTTACGCGAGCGAAAAAAGCGTCGTCAGGCTTGATCTTTTCGTTTTGTCCGGTAGACTGCTTCCATCCCGCGGCCGGCAAGGTTTTCCATTTCCAAAACGCATTGCGCGCATCGCAGAGATATTTTTTTTCCGTGTCGAACGGGCTTACCGTGATCTCACGGATGACCGCATTCACCAACCCCTTGTTCTCCCAATGTCCATTTGCCGTCGCTCTTGATGTTTTCTGGAACCATTGGTACCACGGGGCGATCAGGCTTGTTGAAGCGTATAACGCCCCATATCCGCCGGTCCAAATCTCCTTGCCGGCCGTAATTGTCAGGCTGTGGGTGTGAACCGTGACCATGTCCTCGGAGTCCGAAACCCATCCGGCGACCGTACTGATGAGATTCGCGTTGCGTAGTTCCCAGGTAGATCCTTTATCGCCCGTGTAGACAACGCCGACCGCCGGATCCGTGCTGCCGACCAGAAGAACCTCACCGAACGGTTTGCCCAGTGCACCGGCATAGTCCTCCAGAGCCGTGTATTCCTTTTCGCTGGAGAGCTCGGGAAATGATTCTCCCGAAATCGACTTCCATTCACCACTTTGACTATTCCATTCGTATACGCCGGTTTTTGCTTCAACAAGTATCTTTCGGCTGAAGTCGTCGGGATCGCAGATCATACCTCTGGTTGACGGCCCGGCGGGCAGTCCGGCATTCATCCCCTGCCACGTCGCTCCGCCGTCGGATGAGGCGAACACACCCCGAGAGGTACTGATCCAGACGTTTGCGTTGTCGGATTGATCACAGACTAGATCGTAGACCATGCCGGATGTGAGGTCGGCGATTGGGAAAGATTCCCACATACCCTGTCCGTCATAGTTGTACCGATAGAATTCGGGAACTCCGGCCGGATCGCCGTCACCCTCAGGCGTGCCGGTACCGACAAGCAATACCGGTTTGTCGCTGAGAAAACCGGCGATTTTGACGGTTGCGGCAAACGGAAACACGCCCAGGTGTTCCCAGTTCCATCCACCGTCGGGGGAGTGGAAAACCCCGCCGGCGGCCGCCAGGTAGAGGTGTTCGGAATCGGCCGGATCGACTGCGATATCCCGACAGTATCCGGCCGCCCAGGAACCGGTGGCGTAACGGTACTTCGCACCCCCGTTTTCCGTAATCCACAGCCCCGCAGAATCGGATCCTATGAAAATACGATCGGGGTTGGTCGGGTCGGCTTTGACAAGTAGAAATTTTCCACCGCCGCCGTATCCGACATTGTCCCAGGTCAGCTCATTCGCCGTAGAAACACGGCCCAGAAAAATCAGTGTAAGCGCCGGTAGTAGTATTCCGAACAGCAGGGATTTAGTTTTCATATTGTATACTCCCACTGAGCCGGCATAGCCGGAAGATCGAGGGTCAAGTAACAAAGATTAAATATCAAACAGAGCATCCTCTCCAGGATATCGTGCGCTTATCGGACGACAATCCTTTTCGTAAGGGTCGCTGCATTATCGACCGAAATGGAAACCAGATACACTCCTTTTGCAGGCCGCGAATCGAGAGTGTATCGAACCGTGCCGTCGGAAGACGATCGTATGGTGCCGTGAGAAACCGTTGCACCAAGCACGTTTTCAACAGTAAAAGAAACCGGACGTCCGGAAGCAACTCCCGAGACCGCAACGGAAACCGGGCCGGATCCCGTTGAGATTGCGGCGGTCGGAGTGAGCTTCGCCGAAGACGGTGTCCGTTGTTTCCCGGTGTTGCGTACGGAAACGCCTTCCAGTGGATAGTTCAGAAATGCATGGGTCACGGTAACCGGATTCGGCGCGTTAAGGACTTCCACCGGATTGCTCTCATCGGTCACCCCGGTGTTTTGATTCCATGCAGTCAGAATGCCTTCTTTCAGTTCATCGGGGAAGATCGGGTATAGCGGCGCAAAGAAAGTGTTGATGCTCGAAATGGATCCGTCGATTTCTTCGTTGGTCAGGAGCTGCTGTACGGCTCCGGAGTACCAGTCGATCAGCGGATTGAGCGGTTCACCCATCATTTTCTCATATGCCGAGACATATCGCACCGCCATTATGTCTATGCCTTTCCAGGAATACAGCCGAGGGAAATGGCCGGACTGCTCGATACCATCCCGGATATACCATCTCATGTTGGCTCGCCCGCGGTAGAATAGTTCGTTCAAATACTGGTTCGAATGATCCGCATTCCACCGCTCTTTGAGTGCCCCCCAGTTTTCGATTTCCCAGCCGTACGTTTCGAGCAGGAGCTCGAGATTGAGAGTCCGACGATGATCGGTCGGCTCAACAAAGCGGGTGGCGGCAAAGATTTTTCCATGCGGTTGACACCATTTGATTGGAAGTTCAATCATGACCGCATATATACCCGGTTTCAGGTAGGCGAAATCGTTGTTCTCGCGTTCTACCCCGTTGATGTACATCGTTGCATAGGGAAGCCACTCCGGATGTTTGTACCCGCCGGTATTGAACTCCACCCATCGCTCCTCATCGTTTCGGATGTAGCCAAAGATATAGCTCGTGCTGAAAAACTCGCGATTGGTCATTTCCGTGAGATCAAGTGTGATTCCACAGAACTCATCGTTGAAAAACAGATCGGGCGTTGTCAGACGAAACGTGTCGGTCTCCCCGTTGCAGGTGATAACGTCACCGGGGCGAGGTCGAGCCTGTTTAATCCCACCCATCGACTCAAGCGGATCCTCACCCTCTTCGGGGTACAATCCATCGACGTAAATCCAGTAGCCGGGCATCGAAGAGTTTTTGAACCGATGGATATCCTGCAACGGTCCGAAGTGCAAATTGACCAGTGGTACGTCCTCCGGCGGAGTAAATGACGCCGGTAAGGGTTCAATCACCGGTGCATCAAGGCTGTCACCGAATGGATAGGGGGGGCGTGGCGGTTCGGGGGAAGAATCCTTCGTCATGGCAAGTCCCGCCATGGCGAGTGACTCGTACAGCACGGCGGCATGACCAAGGAGGCTGTAATCCATTTCGCCGCCCCCCCAACCGTCGGCCATGATGTACACATCCTTCGACATCCAGGTCATGTAATGCCGTACATCCTCTCGAAACTCTTCGGGCCAGGCGTCGTAGCACAGGTCATAGGCCAGTACAATTTGTTCCCAGCGCGGCGCCCATCCGAAACGCCCGGATCCGGAGCCGTTGTTATAGTCGGCCATATGGGCAACGACCTGAGCCTTGGCTTCCTCGGCGTACTCGAGATCTCCGGTAAGTTGGTACTTCACACCGTTTCCGACAGCATCGGTCATTCGAGCAAACGCAGTCTGTCCGAATGCTGTCTGCGCTTTGGCTTTTAAGTAGGGAATGTCGCTCTTGCGGAAAAGCACGCGTGGATGCTCACCGGTTTCTATTGGGGTCCAATCGGGATCTTTCTCAATTGGTCCCGCCATTTTCCCGGTCACGGTGCTCGATGGAGTAATCTTACGATACCGCCATACATAGTTGTGCCCAATATAGGTGCCGGTGTAGGTTCCGTGGAGCGAGTCGTTTTCGCCGCGAGTAAGGGTCAGTTCATATCGTCCGTGACCGCCGGGTACGTATTCGGTGCGATTCACCACGACATCGAGAGTCAGGGTTATTTCGGTCTCGCCCATCGTACCCTCGATCACCCGTCCGTAGTGATTGCCGTCGCTCAATCCGGGTGATCGACCGGCAACCGGCATCCATATGCCGTTGTTGTATTCAACCCACAACGTAAGCGGGCGGGGAACTTCCAGGTCGTCGCCTTTTCCCACGGCATCCTCGAGCCTGATGTCGAGATGATATATTTGCGCCGATGCACTGCCGCTTAGGAGTAACGGCACTAGAAATATGAGCCGTAACAAAAATCTGTTCACCGGGACCTCCCCTGAATCTTCTGTTTTGGGTACATTTGCGTTGCTGCGAATGAATGAAGGCAACCTGGAATGCGTCGAGACAATGCAGTCTGTCGCCGGTATAGTCGCTGGGAAAAATTCTCTGCACGGGTCTTGTGGAAATCCTTATTGCTTCCGCCCCGCACCCATTCACCACGACGAAGCGTGCTGCTTGGTTTCACGGGAGTGGGGCGGGCAGAGCTGCGACACCCGGCCCCACAGAAACGGACTTCACCGGTGCGGAAAAATGACCACCGCACCGTATGACTGCAATATAGGCAGGACAGGCATTCATTACACTAATTGTATGAATTCCGACGCGTCATTTTTGTTACGTCGTTATCAAAAAGAACCGAAGAAAAGCCGTTGAGGGGTAGAAGGCGGGGGCTGAGATCGGTTTCCCCCTATCCCAAGCCCTGTTTCATTGCATTTCCGAGGTAGAATATGGGAAGGTAGATTATTATCACCAGAGTTCCGACGATTACCCCTAGAAGCACGATCAGCAGGGGCTCCAGAAGGGAGGTGATTCGGCCTATCATGCTGTTTACCAGTTTCTCATAGTACTCGCCGGCCTTGATCAGCAGTGCATCGAGGGCCCCGGTTTCTTCACCGGTTGCGGTAAGCTGCAGCAGGATGTCCGGAAATGCCCGGGTGCCGGCCATTGATCCGTGGATACTTCGCCCCGACTGCACGGAGTCCCGGGCCTCGAGGGTTGCCGCGGCAATGATGCGATTGTTCACCACTCTGGATACAAGCAGTAATCCGTCCAGCACCGGTACGCTGGTGCTCATCAGCAGACCGAGAGTTCGGCTGAATCGAGCCATAATGGCATTTCGCACCAACGTGCCGACAATCGGAGTCCGAAGCCGCATCTTGTCCATAAAATAGGCGCCACGCTCGGTGAGGCTGAATCCAATCACCAGAACCACGAGCAAGACTCCCGCGAAAACGGTCGATAGAGAGTTCTCTACAAGGAAGCGACTGACGGTCATAAGCGCTTGAGTAGGGGCGGGAAGTTGCGCACCGAACGATTCATATACTCTGTCGAATCGCGGCGCAACCACCACCACCAGGAGGTATACACACATAGCCAGTATCGCCAGCACCACAATTGGATAGGTGAGAGCGGAGGTTACCTTTCCCTTCACCTCTTCGGTGCGTTCGAGATGGTCTGCCAATCGGTCGAGAATTTCCCCCAGCGTTCCACTCATTTCACCGGCACGAACCAGAGCGACATATAGCGGGCCGAATGCCCCCGGATGCGCCGAGAGCGCATCGGACAGTGTCTTCCCCGATTGCACGTCTCGATTTATCCGGCCGACGGTACGTTTCAGGTTCTTGTTTCTCTCGACATTACCAAGCTTTGTCAGCGCTCGCTCGACGGTCATGCCCGCTGAGAACATCGTGGATAACTGGCGCGTGAAGAAGACAATGTTTCGACTGGGAACCCGCTCCTTCAGCTTCTTGATCAGTTCGGAGACCCGCTGTTCATACGATTTCTGTGATGAATTTCCCTCGAGGGAAACCGGTTTGACCGATATGACGGTCGCATACTGTTGCTGCAGGGCCTTTACCAGTTCGTCCATTGTCGCGGCTTCGCGCAGTCCGGATGTCCGCGTCCCGGAGCCGTCAAGAACGGTAAACTCAAATGCCGGCACTAGAATTCCTCCACTGTTCGCTTCAGGACCTCTTTTACACTGGTGATCCCGTCAAAAAGCTTGTTAAGCGCACTTCGACGTAAGGTACGCATTTCATTATGAAGAGCCTGCGTACGCAGGGCTTCCTGATCCTTTCCGCTTGTAATCATTTTGCGCAGATCACTCTGGATCGGCATCAGTTCGAAAATGCCGGTTCGACCATAATAGCCGGTATTCTTGCAGTGCGTGCAGCCGACTCCGTGATAGAACGTCCGGGAAGCTTCATCTTCATTGAGGCCCAGAAGCTCTATTTCCAGCGGGGTCGGGGTGTAGGGTTCTTTGCACTCTTCACAAACGACACGGATAAGACGCTGGGCCATCACCAGGACGACCGAAGATCCCACCAGGAAGGGCGCGGTACCGATGTCGACCAGACGAGTAATTGTGCTTACCGAGTCATTTGCATGCAGCGTAGTAAACACAAGGTGGCCGGTCAGAGCGAACTTCATTGCGATATCGGCCGTCTCCTGATCACGGATTTCTCCAATAAGCACCTTGTCGGGATCCTGGCGCAACACCGAACGAAGAGTTGCCGCGAAGGTCAGATCTATTTTGTCGTTCGTGGCCACTTGTGCAATACCGTCCATCTGGTATTCCACCGGGTCTTCAACGGTAACGATATTGTCCTCTTCGGATTTGATATCATTGAGAGCTGCATACAGTGTGGTTGATTTACCGCTACCGGTCGGTCCCGAGATAATGACAATGCCATAGGGATGATTAATACAACGGCGAAAGATGTGAAGGTCGTGCTTGTCGAAGCCCAGAGATGAGAGATCGAGATTGAAAAATCCTTTATCCAGTAGTCGCATGACAATCTTCTCGCCGGTGACCGTCGGGAGGATTGATACACGAACATCCACGGAGCGGTCCTGCAGCCGCAATGAGAAACGGCCGTCCTGGGGAAGGCGCGACTCGGCAATGTTCAGTTTTGCCATTACTTTGATTCGGGACACAACACCGGCGAGTGAATTGATCGGCGCCGTCATGGCAGTCACAAGAGCTCCATCGATGCGATATCGGACCACCAGTGAGTCGGCACGCGGTTCTATATGAATGTCGGTAGCACGATCCCGGACCGCGGAGGATAGAACGATATTTACGAATTTCACAATGGGTGCATCACCCGCCGCCAACTCATCGGCGGTAAGATCAATCTGATCTACAGATTGCTCTTCACTTATTTCGTACTGAAGATCACTCATGACCGTATCGACGGCCCCCGAGTCCCGGAGGGACTCATAGTTGCGGGCAATCGCCGCGCGAAGTCCCGTCTTACCGGCAAGAAGCGGTGAAATGGTGCACCCGGCCAGTTTTGACAGCGAGTCCACAATCGCGATATTCTCCGGATCGGCCATCGCCACCTCCAGAGTGTCACCGCTTTTCCGCAAGGGCAGAACGTCATGTTCCACCGCAAACGGTTCGGGGATAATTGCGGTCAATGAAGAATCGATTGATTCCAGTGCCTTGCGGTCGGCTCGAGGAATATTTATCTGCTCGCTCAGCACTTTCATCAGATCATCTTCGGAAAGCGCCCCCAGATCGAGAAGCAGTTCACCGATTTTCTTCTTGACATTCTTCTGTTCTTCGAGCGCTTTGACAAGTTGACCTTCGGTTATCAGACTGCTTTTCAGCAGGAGTGCTCCGAGTTTTTCGAATTGGTCACCAAACATAGATTCTCCCGGTGTATTTTTTGGTCCTGGTATCGGCTCTTGAGAATTGGGTTACGGAACTGCCGTAAAGCTTACACTTGTTGAGTCCTTCCCCGGGATCAGAAACCAAACCGTCATTTGCGTCGGTACGGACTTTTCCGCCTCTTCATCGAATTTCAGGTGCTGTTCACCCACATACGCGTGTACCTCGAAATAGCCTTTCGAATTCGTGATGCCCTGGGTCACCCGATCGAGTCGCCGGCAGGTAGTGTCGCAGACGACCGTATCGGTCATGGTAAGTGAATCCAGTTCCATGATGCAGGTGTCTCGCGCCATACTGTCGCAGACGGTGCACGGCATCGATCCGTCGATTTCGCCGGTTTCAAGTACTTGGTAACAATTGGGCACCAACGGAATCTGATCCGACCGAAGAGAAACCGCCACACCCGGTATCGGTGCATTGTAGGCATCCATCAGTGTGAGGCCGAGATGCGCACGATCGGATTCCTGCACCGGAACCGGACCGCCGTCGAGGTATTCGGCGATCATCTGTAATCCGTCCAGAGGTATCGGGAGCACGATGGTATCAGTCACCGAAATGTTGGGCACCTCAATAGTTGCCTTGATCACGACGGTGTCCAGAATTGAATTTCGATCGTATGAAAGTACGGTGACGGCATTGCCCGGGACGCTGTCCTTTGCGGAACCGATCGATCGTCGCTCCCCGGTAAAGGCCTGGTTCCCGATGGAAACCGACGACGGGTCGGCTGTCGTAGATTCAATTGTAAACGTCACCGGAATACGTCCTTCGACCGGGTTGCCCGTGGAGTCAAGAACGACGGCGTACACAAACATGCTCCATCCGCCGGCCGATTGATACACTTCGCCCTGTATCGTTTTGGGATCGATGTTGATTGTGGCGGGAACGCGGTACCCGTACGTTTTCTCGAGTGGAATAACCGATACGACCAGCGATTCGGATACGGCGGAACGATTATCGGGTTCGCCATAGGAGGCGGTGACGGTGACCGTGTCGATCGTGGCGGTCGGCTCGGGATAGAAAAACTGGTATTCAAGAACGCTTTCGCCTCGTTGGGACATCACGGGCAGCAGAAGGCCACCATCAGCATGCATTCTGATGTGGGCCGAATCCAAACGGATATTATTCGAATCGGCGGGAGCAACCGTGATACGCAAGGAATCCAACTGAGCGGTCACCTGGGCCGGGGACCGCTCAGCGGTCAGGATGATCCTGACCGGTTCGCTCGAATCAGTCGGCATCCTGTTGTCGCACCCCGGCACCGTCAGTATGGCCGCAAGCAGACAGAATAGAATAATCGTCTGTCTCATTAGTGTTTCTCCTTGAAAAGGCCGGTGTAGGCTATATTGAAGTATGGACGAAAGGTATAGTCGTCCAGGTTTTCTGAAATAGGGTCGACGAAGTGAAAGGAGTTGTACGCGTTGATACCCCCGGAAAAGGAAACGCGTCGGAATTTGGGAAATCGGAAACGAACCGCCCCGGTGAGCCGGGGATCCCAATACGGGTGGTCGTCCGGGGTCTGATCGGTGTAGGATTCAGTGACCTCGACGATAAGGGCGACCAGATCTCGCGCATGAATGCTCATTGCCATGCCGCCGCCCACTGAATTGTACTCTCCAAACTGAGCGTCAATGAGTACATTCCAAGTAAAGAAGTCGGTGTTTACAAGTGATTTAATTCCAAACACGCCCAAACGTGAGCCGAATTCGTACAGCTCCTCATGCGCGTATCGCCCTTTGTGATACCCAATTGCAAGCGCCAAACCGGGGGACACCCCGTACTTCATCCCGAAGCGTAGGTTTCCGATGCTTTCCCACGGGGTGTACCAGATCTGCAGGTTGTGGGGAAGTCCCATTGCCAGCTCGTGAACTCCGACCGAATACTGTAAGGGCTTGAGAACGGTCGGTTTCGGAGTAAGGGCAAGATGCGTCGGCCCTGTGATGGAGGTATCCCTGAGAGGCCCGGCTATCTTTTCATCCGCTTCCTTGAGCCGCTGGATAGGATCCTTCCCGTCGTAAATGGAATCGGCAAGCATTCCGGCTGTCGGATTCTCATTGTCGAGAATATATGGCGTGATCTCGATAATAAGATCCGTCATCTCTTCTTTTTCGTCATAGTGGCGGAAGAGTTCGCCGAAAAATGGTGCGTCTCCGAGGAATGGAACCGAGTTAACGGTAACATTCTCTTTCTGACTCAGAAGTCCGGCCACAACAATTTTCTGCTTGTTTCTTACCTGCACGGTCGTTTCCGCGGTGCGCACCGATCGCCACGGCAATTCACCGTTAATCAATTTTACGATCGTTGATTCTTCCGGCTTGACCCAGGCCGTTATGTATCCGTCTTTGTTAATTTGCGGTACGATTTCCACGGTAATGCCAACCTTCGTGCGTTCAACACTTGCGGTCTCCGTACTTCTCACAATAAACGGAATCTCATCACCAATATGAATCTGTGCCTTACGGTTGTTCATTGTGGACAGGCGTGTATCGGTAAGGAGCTTCGCACGGTTGGTCTGAAGCAGGTAGTCGAGCGTAATATCGAAGGCCATGAGACGACGATCGAAGTATCCGATGTTCTTCAGACCGTCAATTTTCTCGAGCGCCTCCACTCGAGTCGGCGATTCGTCGTCCCCCCAGATAATTTCGTGGTCTTCGAGCGATCGCGAGCCCAGAATGGGATCCGAAGGGCGCTCGGCGAGCGTGACGGTCAATTTGCTCAGTTTTTCCCAGTCGATTCCAAGCTCTCGCACTTTATCAACCTTCACTTCTATCACACGTGTCCGCAGGACTATCTGCTTGGAGGGAACATCCAGCCGGTTCACAATGCTTCGGATTTCACTGATGATCTTCGGACTGGTCGATATGAGCAGCGCGTTGTGTCCGGAATCAACCTGCACTCGAGTTGTGAGATCTTTGAGGAAATCTTTCATTTCCCCGGCGCGTGCGTACTGCAGCTCAACAAGATATGAACTCATGCCGACTTCTTCTTCGAGGTTATCATGCTCGGTCACCAGGAACGAATTGCCCACAATCTCATACGATAAGCCGGCGGCTCGAACTACCAGATTGACCGCCTCTTCAACCGGCGTGTTTTTCAGATGAATCGAAATGCGGTGACGCCGGTTTACCTCCGGTCCGGTGACAATATTATACCCACTCAGATCGGACAGCATAGTGAGTACCGAGGGAAGAAATGCGTCGTCTGCGTCCAGGGATACCGTCGTACGAAGACCGCGAGCTTCGTCACCCACCGCGTGGATACGAATGGTACCGGAATCGGATACGATATCGGACTCATCGGCTTGATTTCGTCCGGTGGAATCGGCTCTGCCGAATATTTGGCCTATTGTCAAAAAAGTCGCAAGCACCGCGACTTTTGTTGCACTGTACATGAACACTCCCTCTGAAATCAGGTTTGATAAACTTCTCGACCGGTACCGATGATACGCGGTACTTCTGAGCCGGTATTATTGCGGCTCATGCTTTTTGATTACAATGCAATTTCCGTTTCATCGCGACGGGTATCTCGCATTCGTTCCATACGCGGCGCCGGGCGATTCTTTAGAACCGTCCGGGTATCGTTACGTGTCAATACCACTCGCTTTTTGTCGATATCTTCAACGGTTTTCCCACCGATTACATCACCTGTGGTGACCACGTGGCTTTTTCCCTGAAATTTGATTATTGCCGTTTTGCGGCTGTCGGACACTATTGTGCAGCTCAGGCGCATGATGTTTCGTTGCTCGGCACGTTCTCGTGTTGTTCGGACGGTTTTCATGTGGAGAACCGCATTCAGGTCAAGTGGATTACGTGAAAGCAAAAGCTCGTGTGTTGATCGTCGTGCAATATCTGCTTCCAGCGTATCAACCATGGCTTTCAATTCTTCGCCCAGTCCAATGCTTTCAGGGACATTGAGCGAAAGCTCTCTTCGTGCGGAGACCGCTGTTCGAACGCTTTGCACGAGTAGAAAGGCAAATGCCAACCATACGACCAGGGCTATTTTCTTGAGTTGCTTATCCATGTTTTACTCACCCCAAGGGATATCCTGTCCCATTTGCCGGCGGATCGGGTTCATTCCCGCACCAGCGTTAGAGTCGAAATGTCCAGAACTATGTCGCACCGCTCCTCCGAAGACGAATTCAGATACTTTTCCAGTCGGTTCTCAACCGAAAATCCTTCGACCGAGATCAAACGGGATGATTTCTCCATCATGTTTACGAGTTTGCCGAATTGTTCGAAGTCGGCTCTGAGAGTGAGACGGTAGGGGCTGCGGACAAACCGACCTTCATCCTGAACTGAGCCCGGTTCAAGTTCCACGAGCGTAATACCAAGATTGTCGAGCACATCGGTGAGCGCATTGAGAAAAGAGAGCGAGGATCCTCCGGCCAAAGAGTCTTCGGCCGAATATGCCATGTTTTGCGAAATAAGTTCTTGTACCCGATCGAGCCGACTGGAGGTGATTTGGGCACTGATGAGTTTCTCCTGCAGTTTCTCAATACGGCCGTGCAGCTTTCGTGCATCAGTCCGAAAGGAATTGATACACAGAATAAGGAGAAGTAAACCGATCGCACAACTACCGGTCACAGCACCGGAAAGGTAGATAACTCTGCGGTAAATGTCTATTCCCGACTGCATATAACCTCAAAATTCATTATCTGTTTTCCCATATATTCCACGCGGTCTGAAGAGGAAAAGTCAATTCGGGAGAAATCTCCTGAGAACCCTTCACGCGCCTTCAATCGATCAATGAATTCGACAATCGCTTCAAACCGGCTCGTTTCTTCTGATGCCGGGGCTATACCTCTGATATAGAATTTTCCGTTTGCATACGTGAGCTCGGTAACGGCCACCGATGAGTCTACCACATCGGCAAGGATTTCAAGCTTTTCGGTCCAGAAAACCCGTTCCTGAGTTGCCTGGTAGAGGTCAACCAC
>CAZEMW010000011.1:12309-16510 GCA_964513105.1 uncultured Fibrobacterota bacterium | reverse complement strand
TTTCCCGTTGTCGGTGTCGTGATACCATTCTCCCGGAGAGTCCAGGGCTCCCGGAACGCCTATCATGCAGAACGGATCTCCCGCATCGATGGAAAACCCGCCGGGCTGCTTATAGATAACGCATTCTATTTTACCGGAGGTATGAGACAAGACGGGTCCCACATTGAAAAACCCCCATCTCGCACTGTTTTTTTCAGTGTTCTTTATGCAAACGATAGCGTCGTCCCAGGACTCCCCAGACTCTGCCAACTCCGATGCTGTAAAGGTTAGACGCATCGCCCCGCCGCTTGTCACCTTTCCCCACGGGGTTGACGTACCCGTTCCAAGGGACGTTTTGTCATTGATCTCGTCGACGGTCAAATAGTTTTCATAGTGAAACAATCCATGCTCCAACGGAATGTTCGGATACCGTGCAAGGATCATCATCTCGCCGTCGCAAAACACCTGTTCGGTGTAATGAAGTTTGCTCTCATAGCTGTCGGTCACATCGGCGACATAGATGTTTCCCTGGTGATGCTCCCACCCGGTTACCGGTTCGGTACCACTTACCACCACTTCGCCGTCACCATGCGGACGAAATACAATCTGTTTTGTAGAGGACTCCCCTGAATTAGCGGGGTGAATGCTTTCCCGATACGTTCCGGCCTTCATAACCACTTCATCACCGGCTTCGGCCATATCGGCGGCTTTCTGTATCGTGCGATAGGGCGTGTCCACCGAGTGAGGATTACTCGAGCCGTCGTCGCCCTCCGGTCCCACATACCACGTTTTTGCCGTCGTCAACCCAAGACACAGCATAAATGCCGTGAGACCTGCCACGAATTTCCTGTTCATTGTTTCCTCCATGTTAAGATTCCGATTGTCGGATACCATCATCTGCTCTTTTCGGGTTCGGAAGCGGAATTGGTATCGGATTCGAAGCTCCTTTCGGCGAACCCGCCCACCGCCTGCCCGAAGATCACCCCGTCAATCACTTAAACTCAACAAACCGGCCGTCCCGTCTCTGGTTTTCATAACACAGCTTCAGCCAACCCGGCGACCGCACCGTTCGCGAAATCCGCACTTCATCGATACGCCCGACAAATGGTTCGACATAGCCGCCTCCGATACAGGCGCCGTAAGACGGCACCGATACCGTACCGGTTGTCCAGTGTATATCGCCGATTGTTTTTCCGTCGATATAGAGACTGCAGCGCTGTTTTGAGGTATCACAGGTTGCCGCGATATAGTGCCATGAATCGTCAAGAGGCCCGTCGCCGAGATTTTTGAACCCGGGCTCTCCCTCCGAGTACACCAGATGCACTTTCGCGTTCCTCTGAAGGGAGGGTTCGGAAGATGAACCGTAGCTGAGACGGACTCCTCCGGTGGAATCACCGACTATGCATCCCTGGTTTATCGGACCTTCGGGTCGGAACCAGGCAGACATGGTCCAGATTCCGTCGGGAATTGCCGGGGTGGGTAATGTGAGTCGTTTTGTCTGCCTGGAGAACCGCTGAGCGCCGCCTATTATGCCCTGAGCCGGAACGGATGCATTCGACTGGTCGTCGGCAACACCGTGCCTCGCCCCCGGCGTGGCATCGGCGACTTGCCGATCGGGCGACATATCGTCAAGGCTGTACACTCCTGTAAACCCATGTGCGGTATCGAACACTTCCACTTCCGGCATTTGTTCAGAAGGAACCTCACCCCAGTACATGATTAATTCGGTCGTCGCGTGTCCTCTCACGGTATCAACCAGAACCCACAATGCCGCCGATTGGGCCGACCGATCCCAGGATTCCACCCGGACCGGCAATGCGTCTTTGTTTCGGTAGATCCGTATTTGTTCCGCCGATTCGTTATCGAGAATACCGCTATGCGTCGAGTCCAGTCTCACCAGGATGGGAATGTCGTAGACGCTTTGAGCTACATCGGCGCCTTCCGCAGTGGTGTTGAGCACGATTCGCTTCGAGAATGAGTTCAGGGCATCTACAATGACGGTATCTCGAGCCGCCGGCGATTTCACGATGTTTTCTACCAGGACACGGCTTCGAGACGCCCCGTCGGCCCTGAATCGTATGCCGGCGGTCAAGTTTCGAGGCACACCGTTGAAGACGAGGACATTGTCGTTGGGCGCGACATCGGAGACAATGCTCGTCCCGGTCAATGCCGCCGCACCCTCGGCAACACCGATCGGCAAGCGGACTACCAGGGTCCCACTTGCAGACATCTCGAGGTCGGGTACAACCGTTGTATCTGTTCCACCATCCACCGAAGCCGTCACGAAACCTGAATGAATTCGACCCGAATCCCAGGCGGTCACGGAGAACGCTTTTTCAGAAGGCACAGTTACGACAAACCGCCCTTCGGAGTCGGATCGGGTCTGAATGTAGCGACCGGAGACCTCGGGATCGAGTGGGTCATAGTCCTTCGCGGCTATTCCCACATCGGCGCCGGGCACCGGCGTACCCGCCGAGTCGAGAACGGTACCGGCCAGGACCGGATTTCCACCACGAGTCCCACCGCCACCGGCGACATTCGATCCTCCGGAACAGAGGATAAGGCAGCCGACTGAAACGGCGATCAGGAGGCGCACTATGCTGCTATTTTTCATCGGCGCCCTCCTTCTTTTCTGTTACTTTGTCGGTGAATGGAAACATATTAATGTTTACCTGGATAACCTCTTGTACTCTCGGTTCCGCTTCGGCCATTTCCAGAAGTTCATCGGTGAAAGAACGGATTCTCGCTTTGATTCGCTCAATGAGTGATGGGCCTCCTCCCAGTGTCAGAGCCTGGTATTCGCGCCTTTCGGCAGGTACCCGATCGATGCCCTCGGACGCGCGTTCTATCATCTGGAGATGATACTTACGAAGCGCCATGGATTCCTGTTCCAACTCTGATGATAGCACGGGGTCGGTTTTTCGCCAATATCCGAGCTCGTCGACATGAAGAAGCCCCAGTTCTTTCATAAGGATAAGCGCATTCTTTATGGCGGGAACGCGGATTCGTGGCTTAATGGCGGCGGCAATCGCCTTTGGTGACAGAGTTTCCGGTTTTCCGTCAACATATTCCCGTAAAACGGGGGTATACCAGTGCGAGAAATACTCGTATTGGGCGGAGGTGAGCCAGGTCATTTTGGAACGACCGCGGTATTGCGCCATTCTGTCGAACCATTGTGCTTTTTCCGCTTTATCGGTCGAATTATTGAATCGAACCATCGCGTCGAAATACTCTCTGTCTCTCTTGCTCAGGTCCATTGCCCCGGCGTATTTGTGCATGGTTTCGGGTGTGAGGTTCTGCCGTCCGGCCAGGATATCGCTGAGTAAGCCGACGGATACCCCCGCACTCTTAGCGAATGTCCGGTGGTTAAACGTTCGGTCCCGGTTCTTACGAGCCTGGTAATAGTCTGTCATAAAATCCCGATAATCCACATACCTGAGGATCATTGGGTCGGAACTTTGATTGGCGGCGTTCATATTGACCAATATAGGTCATATTTCCTATTAATGCCGAGTTTTTTCGTCTGTTCCGAACATCTGTCTTGGTAACTTATTGAAATATCAGGCATTACATTTCGTAAGAATTTTTATTTGTGGTATTTCCGAACATGTGGTGGTTGAATATTCTGCTTTCCGGAGACTGAAACTGAGGGATTCGCCTCCGGGCCGGGGCACGGTAGAAGCGAATCGGCCGGAGGGGGAATCATTAGATGGTGGCTACTCAGGCGCGCCGGGCAACCCGGGACGAGTCTCGATAAATCGAATCGGTATGTCGCCGAGAAGGGCGTGAGACTTGGATCAGGTTTTCATAGCGGTTCCTGCTCGATGAATCCCGTGCCGGGAGGCGGACGATCTTCCCGATCGGAACCTATGCAAAAAAAAAGATGCCCGCGTGTTCAACGACGGGCATCTTTTCGTCAATTCCTCTGCGGATTCTATTGTATGTGCAACATACCGCGGTACTGTACTGTCGACTGTTGATAGGATCGAAGCTCAATGCAGTGCATGCCCGCGACTAATTGGGGCAGGGTCACGACTGCATCCTCCTTTGTCACTTCGGCGGCAAACACCGTTGCGCCTTTCATGTCAAAAATCCGGACTATGGTTTTTCCATTGATGCCACTCCCGATGTGTAACCGTTTCGCGGCTAGTTTTATCCGCGGGACTCTGGTGCCGGCCGCCGAACGGCCCGGAGCTCTTGTCGTTCCGGTTGACTCCTCACG
>CAZEMW010000011.1:0-12299 GCA_964513105.1 uncultured Fibrobacterota bacterium | reverse complement strand
CGCCACGACCGCACTCTCCCCTTGCACTTCGGTCTCAAAGAGCATCGCGCCTTTCATGTTGTAAATCCGAATGGAAGTTTTTCCAAGTCCGCAGCCAAGGACGCGAATCCTGTCGGAGCTTAATCTGATCTGCGGCGCCTTCCCCGGGATTGCCGAATAGCCCGACGTCCCTTTAACCCCGGTCTCACCTTCCCGAAGATCGTAACAAAAAATACCACCACCGCCGTGAACGAAAACTCTTCCATCGGCATGCGGATAGGTCATCAAAAAGGGCCAATAAGCGGTTGTACCTTGATGGGGATAAGAATACTCTCCCTCGAAACGGAAGTCGTTTGGATCTGAGTTGAACATCCGGAATGTGGTACCGGGAGTGTGCGATGCGTCCTCGTTGACAAAAAGTTTTCCGTTCATCGCATAGATGAACCCGTCCGGCCCTGCCCCGGCATTCGGGTCTTTCGCCACTTCGTCGCCGGTCTCCAGATTGATGCACCGGATTGTGTCCTGATTTTCACGGTTGGGGCCGTGCGCGCGGAAATAGACCATGTCCTTGTATACTGTGGGTGGACGTCTCATTTGGTGATACGGGAGATCATCAAGGGACCATTTTTTTGTCAATCCTGAGGTGGAAATCTTGTATGCCGTCAGGACCCCGTTGTCGGTTTCGTCGTTCATAACAGTGTTGAGCAAAATGTAGTCTCCGTCGATAACAGGAGGGTACAAATTGTAGCCGATGTTCTGTTCACGCCAGAGTTCATTGCCCGTGCGTGGCTCAAAACAGACGACCTGTCCGTCGTCATGGGCTGCAATACCGTATGCTTTTCCATCTTTATGCCATATCACCGGAAGTGAATTCTCCCGTAAAACGTCTTCTTTCGTCCAGAGAACCTCGCCGGTTTCGAGATCTACCCCATAGAGGCTGTACATTTCCCCCGCAGTCGGACCGGAATTGAGAATCACACCGTCCGCAATAACGTGTGCAGTCGACGGACTGACGTTTTTGGACCATTTCACTTCTCCGGTAGCGGCATCCAGACAGTACGTCGTCTTCTGAGTTGTTGTAACAATCAGCAATCCGTCGGCAATTGCCGGATGCCCCGTGTATGATCCTTTGCCGTACCAGTCGTAGAAGCCCCCCGGCACGGTTGTCTTCCAGATCGTTTTGCCGGTTGCGGCATCCAGACAAAGGAAAACCTCCGTTGCATCACGCAGCCACATCTGAATGGTAGATTGTCTTTTTACCAAGTCCCATCCCGTGGCGCCCTCCGCTACGGCTTCTTCATATTTCTCTCGAAGTCTCTCGACCTGCGTTGTGTCGTATGCCTCACCAACGGGCAGAAAGTAATAGACGTAAAGCTTCCCGTCTTTGAGCACGATACTTGCGCCGCCTCCGGTAGGGCCTGCGCGTGAAATGAACCGGTCGAGGCACCCACCATATCGGCTTCCCTGGGCACGAGAGGGAGGAGTCCATTCGCTTTTCCACGCAAGTCGAGCATCGGACAGTTGATTCACCATAGGAGCATCGGTTTCACTTGCCGAGAAATTGCCGTTCGGACCATACCAGAAGGGCCAGTCGGCACCATCCGCTATTGCGTTTTGCGCATTGAGACTTTGCTCCGAGGTCACCGACCCGGAAATGCTGCCCGAAACCTGTTCTGTTTCCGGAACTTCCCAATACACCTGATCGGGCTCAATCATAAAGTCATCGACTTTGGTTGAGGGCCTGCCGTCATGCGCTCGTTGCCCGAACTGTCCCGAGAATGATCCGGCGATCGAAGCGCCGTTCAATTGTGCATCGATAGTGAACTCGGCCATAAGATCGTTGTCATACTCAGGATGTGGAGCCGGCCCGATTTTCAGCACTCCCTCAAACCCCTCGGCAGTATGGGTTACCCCTGTGAAATCAACCCATTGGCACGGTCGATCAGCCGCCTCCACATAACTCCAGCCCTGGAGTATCCCACCGTCCTGTACACCCAGGTACACGGTGATATCACGACCGTCGAGAGCGCCCTGCAGAGTCAGTGCGTATCGAGTGTACTCTCCGAATGTTTCAATTTCGGCCGCTCCGGTCACCGAGACCGACATAAATGCGACCACCGCCAATCTGATTATTCTTCTCCAAGTGAACATCTGAACTCCTCGAAACAATTCCCGGTATTTGCATTTTTTGGGCTAGCGTGATCGTGCTAAAATCTAGGCTGGAGCAGCAGATCACGCAGAAAATATATTGTTACTACTGTTATGATATGTCCTGAAACTATTGAAGAGGAACGTCCGTGCCTGCCGAGAAAACGACTGAGTGCATTGCCAAAGCTATTCGTGAGATAAAAACGGGGAGGTGGTTACCCGGAAGCACCGTCCCAAGCGTCAGGTCACTGGCCGGACACTGGCACGTATCCAGAGATACAGTCCAAAAAGTCTTTAAAACGCTTGTCCGGGATGGGTACATTGTACGTGAGGCCGGAGCAAAGCAGTTTCGTATCCCCGGGACTGGGGCAACAGATATGGCCGACCCTGAGTCTCCTCGCCATACCGAAATTGCCAACGACCTTCGAAAAAGAATCATGCAGCACAGGCCGGAAAGGACAGAACGCCACTTCTCAGTGCATACGGTTCAGCAGGAATACCGATGCAGCTATTACACGGCACGAAAAGCGACGATGCAGCTGTGTCGGGAGGGTTTTTTTACCAGGGACGGACGGCGCCTTATAGCGGCGACCAAAACAAGAGTGAAAAACGCGCACGTCCATTGCGTTACCGTCCAAAGCGCGCTGACCGCCCCCTTCTACTCGAAAGTTATTCAACAGGTCGAACGCTCACTCGTCGAAGGTCAATGGGAACGCCTGCAATTTGTGTTTAACAATTCCCAACTACCCCGCAAACACGAGACGGCAGGCCTGATTATCCTGCATTCCAGAGGATCGGTTCACGAACGAATACCGGCCGACATGCCGGTCGTCCGGATCCAGTCATCATCGCAGAAAACCGTACCGGCCAGAAATCCGAAACAATTTCATGTGCATACCGATGAACACTATGCAGGCAAAGACACGGCCCGGCATCTTTACCTGTTGGGACATCGCAAAATCGCATTCCTCTCGCACATGCCCCTTTCGACCGATTGGGTAGGTGCTCGTCTGGCCGGCCTGCGGGAGATCTACAAGCGTATTGACAACACGGGGGAGACCTGTATTTCCGTTTACGCCCCACAAACGGCTACAAAAAATGCCGGGCCGCACGGATTTCGCACCGCGGCGATGCAGGTAATCACGAAGGCGGTGGGTATCGAGAGCTGGCGAGAACTTATTCCAGCCGATGTTGTCCGTCGTATGTATATAACACCTATTACGAAGATGGCAATGCTGGTAAACCACGCGGCTTCTGCGCAGCATCTGTTTGAAGAAGCACTTGAGAACACCGATATAACAGCCTGGGTTTGTGCCAATGACGATTTGGCCGTTGCAGCGTGGCAATTTCTGCGAAAACATACCGATTCGGGCGACGGCGACCTGTCCATCCTGGGATTCGACAACTCTCCTCCGGCACAAATCCACGGGATAGCATCATACGATTTTTACCCCGATATGCTGGGCCATATGGCCGTTCAATGCTTACGAACACCACAGCGTATGCTGCGCGCGTACGGTTCCGAAATTTCCGTTCGCGGCGCGGTTATCCCTCGAGCATCACTCTCGCGGGCAAGGACCAATCCATAGGCAACTCCTCGAGGCCGATGGTTTTCCTATCCGGATATGATTCGGTTACCCTCAAACTCTGTTCCTCATCATGCAATTCCCGGATGTATGCGCGTTGGCACGCGATCTACACGTTCCTGCTCCGGCATTGTTTGTCTGGAGCATCAGGGCGCAGAGGACCGTGGTCCAGGTTCTACCTGCGCCCCGTTCTAACTGCCGGCGGCACGCGAATTCAGGCATATTCATTCGGGACAGACAGTATCCGTTTGCCCATCGTGGGCTACCACCGGCCTTCTCTGTATAAGTCGTCAATTTCCGCAGTCGTTAATGCGCGGTTAAAAATCCGTACATCGTCAACGCCACCAATGAAGTACTCTTTGGCCGAAGGAACATATCCATAGCCCAACCGATGTTTCTGAGTGCTGCTCACCGTTCCGGATTTCGTTCGGCTGAAATCCGAGACCTTATCAAGATATCCTTTGACTGTACTCCCGTTGTATACCATAATCAAATGCACCCATTCATCTACATCGACAGTGTTCGTTCCTTCCCCACGCATGAGCCCGGTGGTGGTCTTGAAATGGTAGGTAATTTTGCCGTTATGCACCGCAGCGCCGACATCCACCAGAGAACTGCCGGAAGTTGGAGACGTTCCGTAAATCCACCGCCATTTGCCGTCTTTCAGATTCATGAAGAACCACACCGAAATGGTCATAGCCGAAAGACCGCTAACAACATTTGGAATCTCGACATACTGCTGACTGTCTGCAACAAACGCCACTGTAGAAAACTTCTCATCAAAACGATCCGGATAGTAGTACGGAAGTGCGCTTCCCTTGTACACGCCATGCTTTTCGTTACCGCTGAAATCTTTTACGGTAGAGGTATTATTCGCTTGAAATGGATAATGCAGCAGAAGGCCCTCGGACGGCAGCTCTCTGAATATCATCGAATCAACATCAACCATCCGAAGGACCGTTCGTTCGTATCCTCGATGCGCCTTTTTGACGACAATATCGTATTGCTGTGCAAGCGTACTCGCGACGATGGTTATCAGAACAAGAACCATTTTCGTTTTCATGCGGCAGCTCCCTTGTTGCTCAAGACATGGCACGCTTGAGCTGAAAAATTTTCGTAATCTCGTTGTTTGAATCGCGTTGTTTCCTACTGTGGCGCGGCCCCCGGAGGCTGAAACCGGCATCTCCGGCACCCGACGGTATATCGGCTTGCGCCGGGCTATTTCCCGACCACGAATCTGCACCTGCCCTGTACATCCCTTCCTGCAAGGGAAAGAATATAGACACCGGCTCCCAATGGTCTTTTTCCGGACTTATCCAGAGCAAACTCGAGCTTATGCTCCCCTTGTCCCAGACGTTCGACAAAAGGTGTTCCGAGCGTCTTTCCATCAGCGGAAAACAGAGTGGCCTTAATGGTCTGGGGATCGGCAATGGTGAATCCGGCAAGTATTGCGCTCCCCGTTTGTGTGAACTCGATGTACGATTCGAGATTTCGGTCGCCTTCAGGCATTGAGACACGCTCAATATCAAGAATCTCTTCATACGGGAACGCAAGAAAATGAACCGCGTCGAGATCTACCATTTCTCCAATCCCGTTTAGTTTCATTTGTGTTCTGCTGAAGCTGATTGATTTTACTTCAGATGTCCTTTCAATCCGGACCCCCCCTCCATGCAGATAGATCTTTACGGCCGCTTCGTCTGCATGGAGTTGCATTACCAATCCCAGCATGCATACGAAGGCACTCGCTAATGGAATTCTCATTCGGCCTCCCTGGTTGAGTTATAACAATCACTGAATCCGGTCGATTTGATGCGGGAATTTTGATTAAGACGCCAGACCCCGAACCGGCGGGCCTGGAGACTCGTGCTGCCGGCAAAGAACAGGGAGGTGGGATTTTTGAGGAAGCTGTGTCGGCCACCGGCGGGTCTATTTCGCATAGAAAATCCCCTTCCTGCGGCATCCGCAAGTACAAAAAGCACGGCGCGGGAAGAAGCGTGCCGATGCTGTTGTGCTTAATATATAAGATACCCCTTCTCAAGAGGGGTTTCCTGTCCCCAAATACCCGATTGAAGTGAGTACCCCCCGACTGAAGACGTATCACGTATGGTCCCGGAGGACGAAAATGGCAGGTTTAGAGCGAAGCGGCGGCTGAAAAAGCATCCTGCGCAAAGCGCGCGTCGGACCGCCGAAATCAGGTCCCCGAGGAAGCACCCTTGAAGAGAGGCCGAAACAAAAAAGTAAAGGACCGAATCTCGGAAATCGCACCCTTGCCGAGGTGAAGGGACGAAGCGGTCCGACAACGCCCTGGTTTCAGTCGTACTACAACATTGAGGATAATATCTGGAGCACCGACGGACTGGTGCGAAGTCCGGCCGGAGAAATCGGCGCATTGGGATCGAGGTTAATGCAGCATGACAAAAAGTGGGACGGACCGATACTGGATTCCGCACATACCGGCTTTCATCTACCCGAAAAGGATCTTCGGATGCTGACGCTCTGGATGGATCTCGGTGGACATTTTTCGGAACTCAAGCATGTTCGCCGTTACTGTAAAGGGTGACAACCCCCAAAAAAGACGGCTGCTTCAAAACGCCGAGTACCTTGGTGAACCGATAAACGAAAACGGGAAATTCGGACTCACCTATGACCTATCTTCCGACGGGGAAACTGCTGTGTTCTGGTGGGCCCACGCCCAGGAGAGAGGGACGGCTCACTTGTTCACGGCCTTCTACGATTTCCAGACCGTTTTTTGGGCCGGCGCCGGCGATTATGCTACAAACGGCAATCATGCTGATCCGCCTGTGGAACCGCGAATTCTGAGACGGCGAAATACGACAAAACACGTACTGCCACGGAGACCTCACTGTCGGGGTTCGCGGAAATCTTCCTTTTGTATATATCGAGGAACTCCCGTGCATCGATCAGTGCGGCGTCACCCGAGGTATATCCCCACATCGAAATCTCGATGTAAAACTTTCCGAATGCCGCATAGGCGATACAAGAGGTCGTCCCGGTGTCATATTTCACATATCCGAGTTCCGGGAGAGAATCGATGCTTTCGGAACGATGAGCAGTGTAGTCGTCCAGATTCTCCTTCGCGGCTTCGTACGTGCCCATGCTGAAAATGCGGGTCTCAGCGAGATAGGTTTTGCCGTTTTCCGTGCGCCCCATCAACTGAATTGCGGCACGCTCGATGTCCTGGTGGTTGTACTGGTACGCTCCACCATTGATGGCATTATCCGCCAGGTCCTCGACGGAGTTAAAAACCGCGAAACCATCAATGCGCCCTTCAACCAGCCATGCCTCACGGTTCTGCCACCCGGGGAGATCGTCTTCCGTTAGCTCCAAATGTTCCACCTTGAGCGGGCAAGTCCCGCCGTCACTCGGATGACAATCGTTCTTCGTGGTGTCGGTGTAGGTGGTGTCGGTTTCGGGCGCCGGGGGAATGGTCTGTTCATAGAGCGATAAGAACTGTTTCGCGTCGACCAATGCTTCATCTCCACTGTCGTAGCCGAAAAGCTGAAGCTCGACGTAGAATTTGCCGTAGGCCGCATATGCGTCACACCAGGTAGTTTCCGTCCGGTACTTCACGTATCCGAATTCGGGTAAGGAATCATGAGCATCGATGTCGCCAAGATAATCATTCATATTTCTCACGGCGGCATTGTGCGTCCCCATATCGAAAATACGGACCTCCGCGTAGGAGGTGTCATTTCCGTCGGGACGGCGCATTACCTGGATTGCGGCACGATCTATGTCCTCGTGGTTATACTGGTATGCCCCACCATTGATAGCCTCATTCGCGAGCTGCTCGACTGAGTTGAACACCGCGAACCCATCGATGCTGCCCTCCGTGAGCGTCCGCGCATCATTCTCCCACGCCGGGAGTTCATTATCCTCAAGTTCAAGATCCTCGATAACGACGGCGGTACTATGGGTGAATTCGTCTCGATCGAGGCTGCCGGGATTCTCCACGGCACACCCTGCAGCCAATAATATGGAAAGGTGGAGAAAAGGTATCGGTGATTTCATATGATGTACGCTCCATGGTAGGTGTTGTTCAAGAACGGAAATCGAGAGATGCAGCCCTGAAAGGGTCGACACATGCTGATAATATAAAATGCAGCGAAATCCTCGATGCGAAATGGACTCATCCTTTCCCAAAGAGCTTCGCCACCTGCCCGACTACCAGAGGCACAAAACTCATCCCCAAAATGACCGCCCATCCATTCAGCCCCGGATCCTGCACCCGGAGCGCATCGGACAAACCGGGCAGGTAAACCGCAATGAGCAACAACACCGTGCAGAACGCCAGGGCCGTCCAAACGTACGGGTTACGGGTGATTTCGTTCTTGAAAATACCCGAGTCGTTCTGACGCATGTTGAACACATGAATTCCGAAAATGTGTTGGGAATTGTTCGGAGTGGAGAATGTGATAAGACTGGTAAGCAAATCGGCATTCGTTTCATCCTCCTGGAGAATGGATGAAATGCGCGGAATCGAGATAAAGAATTCCCATTTTTGTTGACGCCGAGCGCGGAGGCCCCGTAGGTAGGGTAGTGCGCCGTCGAGACTACTCGTGACGGGGCTCCACGGGAGGCAGGGTTTCGCCGCTTGTTTCACCAATTGGCGGTGTCGTAGATTATTACCCGGGAGAAAAACGAACCCGAACCTCTAGCCAGTCACTTTCACGCTCAAACCCAGTTCCCGGCGGAAAGGGAATCAATGCTGAACAGAAACTCGTTAAAGGCCATGGTGACTGCAATCGAATAGGTTTTCGCTCTGTTTGATGTGCTCTGCCGGTGTTTGAACAAGGATCTCTCTGAACCCGAGATTTCTGCCGGCATCTTCACAGGCGACAGATAACCCCACAAGTAAGGAGCATTCTCTTGAAGAACTGCCGCAAATGCAATACAAAAATCGATGAGACTGGTGAGAACTGCCCAAATTGTGGTGCTCTCTTAAATGGCGCTCGAGGGGAGTCATTCCCCTTTGCCTATAGATTCGGGGGAATCGCACTCATCGTAAATGGACTTTTTTTGCTCTGTGAATCGGTTACGGCGAGTTCCGCAGGTGCCGGCAATTCAGCTTCCGCAATAATCGGGAGCGTCGGCATCGGGGCTTCTCTCGTTGCAAAGAGTAGAAAGGGACTTGCCTTTGCCCGGGTTGCGGTTCTGTTGGGAGCGCTCGTTTTCTCTGCATCCTACATTTATTCGGAGGACTATATAGCGGCAATTATCCAATTTGTGTTTTCCGTATCACTTATGGGGTTGATTTTTGGGTCACCCGGTTTTTTGCGATCCCGAATAAGCATTTCATTAATTTGCTGCTATTTCCTTCTCCAAACATTCGGAACCGTTGCTCACCTCTCAGGCTACAATGCGCTTGCAAAAGTGCTGGGACCCAGCATTCAAAACCTGGATAGGATTGAACAATTGCACGTTGAGGGATTCGAACTCCCCTACACCTTTCGTTTGCCGAACAATAACTGGATGAAAAAAAATGACGAAGTCTTGAAGGAGCAAAACCCTGAAGCTGCCCACTGGTTTACCAATCCGGCCTATGATGGGCATGTGATTTTTATTGAGGAAGTCGTTGCGGAATCACTTACGATTGAATTCGATGCATTTGTGGAGGCAGTAACGGCTAACGCTCGGAATGTATCAGCAGATTTCAGGGAAATCGGCAGTAGCGGCATACAAGAGAGAAATGGCATGAAGTTCAAACAATTATCCGCGGAAGCTAAGGTACACAACATGGATATCAAGTACCACTACGGTTTGTTTGCCGACGCCCATTCCGCACTTCAGGTCACGTGTTTCGCTCAAGCCGGAAGCTATGACAGGGTTTTGAACGATTTCAGGGACATTGTTCAATCAGTCAAGTTTGAGATTGAAACAGATGTAGATTCAATTGTACAATGATTTCGGTTCGAGATCTAAAACCAACAGCGCATTTTTTGTCGCCAAATTGTAAATACAGGCGATAACCTCCTGCGAAAAAACGCGTCCCGTGGATCCGGGGTAAACGGACGCCTCGACGGCTCACAAATCTACCTACCCCGGTATCCGCGCTCGGCGTCATAAGAAAATCAAGCTCTACACTCGACAACCAAATATTACAACCAGAATAACTCATTTGGTAATCCTGATAGCAGGACACGTACAGAGGTGCGCCCATGTATTGGGTTGAATTGCTGCCCATAGGATATGCAGTATTTGGCCGGCCCAATCGCACCTGCAGATACGACGAAACCACACCGCGGCACGGCACAGAAGGCAACATACACCACCAACCCTCCGCGAAAAAACGCCTCCCGTGGATCCGGGGTGAACGGACGCCTCGACGGCTCACGAATCTACCTACCCCGGTATCCGCGCTCGGCGTCATAAAAAAAGCCAGGCCCCACCCGTGGTTACGGTGTACCGCAGCCGTTAAGATCTCGGTGGAGGCGGGTCGATCGGGGCGCTGTAACATCTGTACATAACAACCACCCCGAATTCTCAACGGTTCCTCGGCGCGAGGATTCCAAAAGAACCTGCAGATACGGCAGATCCGCAGGTTCTTTCGAGTAGTGGTCAGGCAATATCGAACCGATCCGCGTTCATCACCTTGTTCCAGGCGGCGACAAAATCCCGCACGAATTTTTCGTTCGAGTCATCCTGGGCATAGACTTCGGCAAGCGCCCGTAGCTGCGAGTTGGAACCAAATATGAGATCCACACGCGAACCGGTCCATTTCCGCTTTCCGGACGTGCGATCAAACCCTTCAAATGTCTCACCGTTTTCCGAGGTTGGTTTCCATTCGGTGCCCATGTCGAGCAGGTTTACAAAGAAGTCGTTCGTGAGCGTTTCGGGCTTATCGGTGAATACGCCGTTCCTGGATTGTTTGACATTGACATTCAGAACACGCAATCCACCAATCAGTACCGTTGTCTCCGGCGCGGTCAGGCTCAGCAATTGCGCGCGATCGAGCAGCAACTCCTCCGCTGAAACGGCAAACCTGTCTTTCTGCCAGTTGCGAAATCCGTCCGCCACCGGTTCAAGTACGGCAAACGACTCCACATCGGTCTGCTCCCGGGTCGCATCCGCTCGTCCCGGTATAAAGGGTACGGCAATCTCGTATCCGGCATTTTTTGCGGCCTGCTCGATGCCCGCGCATCCGCCCAGGACGATTAGATCGGCCAGTGAGACCTTTTTTCCTCCCGACTGGGCACGGTTGAATTCGTCCTGGATCTTCTCGAGGGTCCCCAGAATTTTTTTCAGTTTCTCCGGTTCATTAACCTCCCAATCCTTTTGCGGGGCCAGACGAATTCGCGCGCCGTTTGCACCGCCACGCCGGTCGGAGCCGCGGAACGTTGATGCGGAGGCCCAGGCGGTTGAGACCAGTTGCGAAACGGACAGGCCCGATGCGAGAGTTTTCGCCTTGAGATTCTCGACATCTTTCTCGTCGACCAGCTCATGATCGACCGGGGGAACCGGGTCCTGCCAGATAAGATCCTCCTCCGGGACCTCGGGCCCGAGATAGCTCGACTTTGGCCCCATATCGCGGTGGGTCAACTTGAACCAGGCTCGGGCAAACGCGTCCGCAAACTCATCGGGATTGTCACGGAACCGTTTTGCTATCGGACCGTACACAGGATCGAAGCGGAGAGACAGGTCCGCCGTGGTCATCATAGGACGGTGCTTTTTCGACGAATCGTGGGCATCCGCGATCATATCCTCTTCGGCCACATCCCGGGCAAGCCACTGATTCGCCCCGGCCGGGCTCTTGACCAGTTCCCATTCGTACTTGAAAAGAATATTCAGGTACCCCATATCCCATTTGGTGGGATTGGGCTTCCATGCGCCTTCGATCCCACTTCCGATTGTATCACCGGCCTTGCCGCAACCAAAGCTGCTCTTCCAGCCCAGGCCCAGCTCCTCGATAGGGGCGGCCTCGGGCTCCGGACCTACATGGGTATCGGCGGGTGCTGCGCCGTGGCATTTGCCGAACGTATGTCCACCGGCAACCAAGGCCACGGTCTCCTCGTCGTTCATGGCCATACGCCCGAAAGTTTCACGGACATCGCGGCCCGAAGCGACCGGATCGGGATTGCCGTCGGGGCCTTCCGGATTCACGTAAATCAGTCCCATCTGCACGGCGGCAAGAGGGTTTTCCAGCTCACGCTCACCCGAGTATCGCTTTGCATCCAGCCACTCGCTCTCGGATCCCCAATAAACATCCTCTTCCGGCTCCCAGACGTCTTCACGTCCACCACCGAAACCGAATGTCTTGAACCCCATCGACTCGAGCGCGCAGTTCCCCGCCAGAATCATAAGGTCGGCCCAGGAAATCTTGCTGCCGTATTTCTTCTTCACCGGCCAGAGCAGCCGACGCGCCTTGTCCAGATTAACATTGTCCGGCCAGCTATTGAGCGGTGCAAAGCGCTGCGTGCCGCTCCGGGCACCGCCGCGACCGTCGCCCATTCGGTACGTTCCCGCACTATGCCATGCCATCCGAATAAAAAACGGTCCATAATGCCCCCAGTCGGCCGGCCACCATTCCTGCGAGTCGGTCATCAGTGTATACAGGTCGTTCTTGAT
>CAZEMW010000010.1:6771-16732 GCA_964513105.1 uncultured Fibrobacterota bacterium | reverse complement strand
AGGGACTACTTTGCCTGTCAAAGTCGGCACGCAAAACTCGCATAAAAACAGGGCGTCAATCCAGACCGACTCTCCCTTCTGCATTCAAGTATTTTGTTGAGAAAACACGTGTGATTAGACCAATGAAGGGATACTATGCACCAAGCCGAGATCTCCTTCTTGCGCATGTTTGCAGGCATTTCTATCCTCTTTCTTTTTGCCGGATGCGCAAAACCGATTCCCGAGGATTTCGCCTCCAGGTACGCCGAATGGTTCATATCTCCATCCGAACAAGAACTTGAGGACCTCTCCTCCTATAGCGTAAGCGAATCGACATTCGACTCGTTACTTGGTACCATCCGGGCGACGGCTCCTTCCCCCGGACGACATACCGTTGCACTTGGTGCCGAAAGCGGATTGTCATATACGCTTGGCTTTGTCACACCAAAGAGATTTGCTGCCGATTCCACGTACCCGTTGGTAATCTACCTCCATGGGGGTATCGGAACCACGCGTTCCGACAAAGGCAAAGATGCGTTCGAAATGCTCGCCGAGCTTTCCGACAGCGTTGGAGCTTTCATCGCGAGTCCCTCCGCCAATCGTACTGTTCCGTGGTGGAGCGAGGGTGGTATCGAGCGAATTCTCCAGAGCGTTCGATTCATGTCGATCCACTACCCAATCGATCCAGGGAGAATATTCTGCGCCGGGGTGTCCGACGGTGCCACCGGCTGCTATGCGGTAGCAAACTGCACTCCCGGGCCGTTTGCCGGTTTTTTCGCAATTTCAGGATATGGTGGAATGCTGCCTCGCCTGGGACTGCCGCTTCATCCGTCAAATCTCGCACATCGGCCGGTCTACAACGTGAATGCGGGAAAAGACCGGCTATACCCGATGGAGACAGTCCGAGAATTCATCAGATGGCTTGCGCGAAATGGCGTGCCCATCGAGACAAAGGAATACCCCGAACAAGAACACGGGTTTGCCTATCGCATGAGGGAAATGGGCGAGTTGGCGGCCAGGATTCGCGAATGGAGGCGCCCTGAATTGTCCGGGATATCCTGGCAAATCGTACCGGACATGCCAAACCGGCCGCTTGGTCTCGTCTCCTGTTCATCGCCTGTGGGTCATGCCGATTTCATTCAATCCTATACTCGCTCCGACACGCTGTACGTCCGTGCGGACGGCGTATCACAGCTGAGACTGGGTCACGCAGGCAATCCTCCGTCGACGGTGCGCTGGAGGCACGAGACGATCGGCCTTGGCGCCCGCGAAAAGCGGTCGTGGGCGGAAACGCTCCACTGGTCTCTTCATATCTGTTCTCCGGTGCCGCAATCCCCGACTATCCTGGATATCGGAAAGTAGTGTCTGTCCGAAAACCCTCGAAAACACCCCGTTCATCGAGTCCCGAATCAGCTTCGGGAAGATGAACCCGTCGATTGGGGCCGAAAAAGGGCATCTTCCCGATTGAAATCGGGACTCGATGTCCATTTTCGGCAGTTCTCGGACAGGCACTATTTAACCCAAGTTTCGCAGCCGACTCACGGCACTCTGCGTAAGCTGTCGCACGATCTCGGCTGCGAAACTTGGGTTAGGAATCAGCCCTCCGTCTCCAATCTGAAGAAACGAGGGCAAAACACTCATTTTTTTCGGAAGCATAACGCCTAAATCGGAAGCTGTCTACCTGTAGAGTGATTAATCCTGCAATGATCTGCATAGGTTTGTGGATTGTCGCGAAATGCCGGCCGATACGTAATGAAGAAGAAACCGCGACCCAGCATCACAGATGCTCTCATCGAAATATCCCATGCTCAGAGCTCCGGAACCAATCTTCTATCTATCCTTGGCCTGATTAAGGATGTTGCGGTCCGACTGATGGATGCCGAACGGGCCTCCATTTTCCTCGTTGATCGCCGAAAAAGTGAGCTCTGGACGCTTGTCGCCGACGGTGCCGACATGATTCGCATGCCGATCAACAAAGGTATCGTTGGTGAAGTGGTAGGGACGAATTGCTCTGTTTCTGTTTCCGACACCTCGCAGGATAGCCGATTTTACTCTGAAATCGACCGGAAAACCGGATTTTCTACCAAAAACATACTCTGCGTTCCACTCCGCAATCGCTCCGGAGCCGCCCTTGGTGCGGTGGAAGTACTGAACAAAAACGACGGAGCGTTCGGGGCCGAGGACAAGCAGATCCTCGAGCTTCTCGGAACTCAAGCCGGCTGGGCTGTTGAGAACGTGGAGATGTACGAAGATATCCAGCAGAATCTCACGCAGTTCCGTCTCTTGTTCAATCTACAGGAGCGAATCAATGTGTCCATGCAAATGGATCGGGTTTTCTCGGTACTCCTGTCGAGACTGCTCCCGGTAATAGACGGTACTGCCGGGATCATTCGAATCGGAGGACCGGACGAAAAACCAACTTTCTTTGGGTACACTCCTGAAGACGGCCTTACCTGCAGAGAAACCGATGATATTGAATGCCTCGGCACAAAAAGCCTTCAGGAATTGCTGAAAGAGGTAGAACAGCACCGTCGAACCACGGCTAAAAAGACATTTCATCAGACGGCTAATCTTGTCTATGCAGAACTCCTTAAGGGTGAAGAATCGCACGGATTTCTGGCTGTTCGGCTCAACGAAGAACGCGAAAGACTGTTCAACGAACGTCCGTTGGAATACGTAAGAGTGATGGCGGGGCAGACAGTCTCATTTCTGGAAAAGAGGAAAGCGCTTGATCTGCAAAAGCGAAATGAGAAGCAGGCACTCCTCGGATCGATGCTCTCCCGAGTGGTACATGACATGAAAAATCCTCTGAGCGGGATAAGCGGCTATGCACAGCTTATCAAAAAAAAGGCATCGGACGAGCGTCTCAAAGCACACTGTGACACAATCCTCGAGGCACTCGAATCCCTGGATAAAATGAACGCGGACCTGCTGACGTATGTCAGAGGTGAAAAACCATCCCTGGAACGCTCGGAAGTCGCCATATATCGACTCTTGGGAAAACTGATAGAATCTACGGCCGAAAGTGATCGGATCGCCGGCATCACGATAAAACTTGGCGGAGAATCGAATGCGCTTGTATGGGGAGATCCCGACCGATTATCCCGGGTCTTTACCAATCTGCTGTCCAATGCACGAGAGGCCATGTCCGACGGAGGCACCGTCACGATTTGGGTCGAACAAGAGAACCCAATGGTAGTAGTTCAGGTTCAGGATTCGGGCCCGGGTATCCCCGCGCATTTGCGGAAGCGTATTTTTGATCCATTCGTATCTCACGGTAAGGTGAACGGTACCGGGCTCGGACTCGCGATAGCGAAAAGCATCGTCGAAGAGCACGGTGGAGATATATCCCTGCACGGCAGGGACGGTAACGGAACTATTTTCACGGTAGTACTTCCCAGGCACCTATAGGAGGAAAAGAAACATGAAGGTCCTGATTCTGGATGAATCGAGAAAGCGCTTGCGCCAATTGCTGGAAATTTTGTCGTCGAAGCGGCATGAGGTCAACACGTGTGAAAACACCAACGATTTCATGCGCCTTACCGAGGAGGTTAAACCGGATCGACTCTTGCTTGATATGGAGTCATGGATCCGAGGCAGGATGATTTACTCCTACTTCCGGTTCCACAGGAAACTTGAAGGTTTGCCCATTTTATTCTATAATGCTCCTGAGAGTTTCGTTGCTCTGGGAGGTCGCCGGCGCCACGATCTGGATCGCGTGCTATACAAACCTGCGGATATCGATGCTGTCGTGGAAGCGGTGCTGGAGACCCAGTAAGATTGCTCGCGGAGGTATATCCCCGAGCCTGATGGGTTTCTCGAGAGGATCGGCGTACAACAGCAGAGACTTCCCTGGTCGAAAGGCCCGGGATTCACAACTGTAGCTTGTTCGCCACAGCTCTTTGCCGGCTGGGCGTGATTACGCACGTTCCCCGGAATCCAATACAGCACCTCTACGTGGGATCTCCCGAATCGTCCGCTTCGGCAACTATGGTGTATGGAGTACTACCGTGGCAAAACAGTCCACGAAAACACTTGTTTTTGCAGACGCCGACAACGGGGGGATAATCCACGTCGCCAACATCAAAGGCGGGGTCGGGAAATCTACCGTAGCGACGAATCTGGCAGCCGGTTTGTGTCGAAGAGGGCCGACTCTGGTCATTGATCTCGATGTTCAGGGAAGTGCCACCCATGCGTTGGGAAAGGATCCCGGCGATTATGCTCAATCATCGTGGGAGCTGTTCAGAACCAGATTCGCACCGCCGGAAACAACCGAGAAGTCCCCGTTTTCGCCGTCCGTTCTTCTCCGGAAGCTCGAGCAGTTTGCTCTTCCCCAAATTGTAGGCAAAGGGCAGGTCACATCGGTCGCCGTACGGATAAAGCCGTCACTCGATCTTGTTCCGGCCGGTTCCGGTCTGTTTAAACAAGTCGGCTTCTTTGCCTTGCAGAACTTCATCTACAACCTTCAGTTGTGCCGTGGGTACTACAAATACGTCATCCTGGATACTCCCTCGGTCTGGAACAACCTAACTCGCGCGCTTTTCTCTTTCAGTGATCTGAATCTTATCCCGGTTACGCTGAATGCGCTATCAACCAAGAGCTTGCGACACTATCTCCTGAATGTCCGCAAACTCGCGCAGGAAGACTCGCGTGTACGAATTCGAATCGTTAAGAACGAAGTATATGGGAAACAGAACTCGAAAGTAGTGGGCAAGATTCGCACAATGAATGAAAACAGACGTTTTCTGGAATCATTGTGTGAACAGGTCGCCATCCACAGTGAAACAGGAGTCACCGTTCTTCCCCAGTCGGTGATGTTTGATTTGGAAATACCGGAATCCGCGTCGGAGCGAGACGCGCAGGATGCGGGTCTGCCGGTTCATGAGCTTCATCGTCGCTCGGCTGCCGGGAAAGCATTTGAAGAATTAAGCCGTCGTGTACAGTACGTGCTTAATAATCCGGTGGTCCGGGGAACAACCGGCACTCAACACGCGCAACACAGAGGGAAGATCATTCATTCAACGGGCAAAGTACTTGCCGCAGCCGGATTGGCGGCAATGTTTTTCGCCAACAGCCCCATTCAGCACCCACCGGTGCGGAGGCCGATAGCTCCTCAAGAGCTCGTTGCCACGGAAGAGAACGTTCTGGAACTCAAGTTCGACAGTGGGCAGTCGTTGTACCGGGTGGCAAAGCACGGCATTTCCCACTTCCGTGCCATTGTTCCTTCTTTCGCGGATGTAAGCGCCTATGCCGCGGAAATAGTGGACATTCACAACAAGACGAGAACCGATAACGAGCCGGAACTCAGCGTGGTGAAACCAATCCCCGAGGGCACCACAATCCGAATATTCCCCCCATCGGCCGTAACAAACCGCCATCAAAAACGCCTTGTGCCGGTATATCGATACTTCTGTACCATTGTCGACGACCATTTCGCCTACATCACCGGGGACTGGTGTGAGCGAGGAACCGGTGGAGGTACTCCTCACTACGGAATAGACGTGGCGGCAAATCTGGGGACGGAGATTATTGCTCCTATCGATGGAACCGTTGTGCTCCAGACCAGTTCCACCGCGGGCCGGAGTCTCGGAATCATTGACGACAGGACTCTTATTTTCTTCTCCCACATGGATCGTCGATTTTTCAAGACCGGTGATCGGGTCACAAAAGGTCAGGCGATTGGGACAGTCGGAATGACCGGGCGAACCAGCGGACCGCACGTTCACATCGGATACGGTGTGCGGATCCCGGGCCGGGGCGGCATTCGTTTCGGCAAGGAACGGTATCGCCTCACCGACCCCAAACTATTTTTCTACCGTAAGCACTTCATAGAAGGCGTTGGAGAGTAATTCCCATTTCCATCCTCCCCGGATTTTTCCAATAGGCATAACGACTCCTACCGGATCAGAAGCGATAATGACCATATTCTATTTCAGCTCAACAGGAAATTGCCTCTATCTTTGCAAGAGACTTGGCGGCACACTGATTTCGATTCCTCGGGCCCTCAAAGAGGATCGGCTGCAATTCAATGACGAGGTAATCGGCATTGTTTGCCCCTGTTACTACTTTGGTATCCCCAAACCCGTTGAGCGCTTCCTTCGCAGAGCAGACCTTCAATACCAATATGCCTTCGGCATTCTTTCCTATGGCAATTTTTCCGGCGGAGCAGTACATGGATTCTGGAAAACTGCCGGAAGACATGGAATTCGGCTTTCATATGTAACCGAGATCTTAATGGTTGATAATTACGTACCGCTGTTCGACATTGAGGAACAGGTAAAATTGATTCCGGAGAAAAACATTGAGGAGAGTCTTGATATAATCATCTCCGACATATCGCATCGAACGAAATACCGAAAGCCCCCCGGAATTCTGGACAGACTTCTGACCCCTCCCGCGCGACTCGTCTATCGCCTCAGACTCCGAAACGCCGATTCAAGATTCAGCATTGAGGATGGCTGCAACAACTGTGGGGTATGTGAAATGATTTGTCCGGTGGATATTAGTTCGGTGACCGTCGGCCCCGTATTTGATCACAGATGCGAAGAGTGTCTCGGGTGTACTCTCAATTGTCCCCAAAACGCCATTCGCGTACGCGGAGAGAAAAGCCGCAGGCGCTTTCTCAATGAGAATATCCGAACTCCGGAATTATTTCTGTAAACTCGTGATTTGAGCTCTAAACCGATTGGGAAGGAATGGAGTGGCAGGTGAGAGCCCCTCAGGATATGTAATATCAAGTTACCTTCAGGATCACTCGCCGAGAAGTTCTCTAGCATGCTTTCGAGAGGTCTCACTGTCCGCGCCCAGCATTCGAGCAATCTCTGTAACCCGTTCTTCCTGCGTAAGAGGTCTGATCCGAGTAACGGTACGGTTCGCTTCGAGTTCTTTGCGTACCAGAACATGCTGGTCTGCCCGTGAGGCTATCTGGTGCAGATGCGAGATGCAGAGAACCTGATGTGACTTACTGAGCTGCTTCATTGTATCGGCCACATTGCGTGCCAGCATCCCCCCGATCCCTGTATCGATTTCGTCAAAGATCAACACGGGGATTTCATCACGGTCGGCCAGAACAGATTTTATTGCAAGCATTATTCGGGATATTTCTCCGCCCGAAGCGATCCGCGCCAACGGACGGTACGGTTCGCCGGGATTCGTTCGAACCAGGAAAGAAACTTCGTCGAGACCGTGCGGGCCGGGTTGGTTTGCTTCCTTGAAATCGGTTGTCCATCCGTTGTCGGCAAACCCCAATTGTCCCATATTGGCCGCAACTTCGTGGTCAAACTTCTTTGCCGCCCTTTGACGGACTCTTCGAAGCTCCCGGCCTGAGGCCAGGCATGACTTCTCGGCCTGATCTTTCTCCCGGAATAGAATTTCTCTGTCCGAATCGACATTTGCAAGGTCCTGTAGTTCCGCTCGGACTTTTTCCAGTACGTCGACAAGCTCATCACCGGTACAGCTGTATTTTTTCTTCAACCGCTGAATTCGTGCCAGACGATCATTTATGGTGTCCAGACCTCTCGTCTCATTTTGAACAGACCCTTCATGATCCAGGTAGGTTCCACAGAAACGCGAGAGTTCGGAAAAGTAGGTTTGTGCGGAATCCAAGTCTCTTATCCACGGTTCCGCCGAAGAATCAAGGCGGTGCAAAGCTTCCAATTCTTTGCGTATCATCGACAGAAGACGATCGAGAGCCGGTCCCTCTCCTTCGTTTTCAAGAAGCGCCGAGATTCGCGAGACGGATGCGAGACGTTCGGTGACGGATGATAGTTTCCGATACTCTTCGGACAGTTTTTCCTCTTCGCCCCTCCCGGGGGCAAGCTTCCCAAGTTCATCCAATTGAAATTCCAGCAGATCTCTTCGTCGATTCAGATCCGCCATTCGCCGTTCGTGTTCCTCCAGAGCCTGTAATGCCTTCAGATATGCCCTGTATGCCGCCACATACTCTTCGAACTGCTCCGGGACGCCTTCCAGCCGATCCGTGATTTCACGGGCCGCGTTGGGCCGGAAAAGCGACTGGTGTTCATGTTGTCCATGAAAATCGATCAAATGCTCGCCAAGAGCGCGCAAGGTGGCAAGTGGAACGGGGGTCTGGTTGATATACACCCGTCCTCTTCCACGGCGAGAGAACGTTCGACGGATAATAATCATGCCGTCATCCGGTTCAATTGCATTCTCAACCAGAACCGATTTGAGCCCCGAGGCGGTGTTTGCGATTTCGAAACTACCGGTGACCTCCCCGTCCGAGGCCCCGCTTCGCAGCATGTCCCCGCCGGCCTTTTCTCCCAGCAGCAGACCGACAGCTCCGGCCAGAATAGATTTCCCCGCACCGGTTTCGCCTGTGACGACCACGAATCCATCGTCCAACTCGATTGAGAGATGATCAATCAATGCCAGGTTGCGGATACGAAGTTCGCGTATCATTCCCGACGTAGTCTCCAGCGTTTGTAGTCGATTCCCCAGTTGAGTTTCGTGCGCAATAACTGAAAATACGAGCTCTCCGCCAGTTGAATCAGGTTAGCCTCATCCCCTTCATAGGAAATGGTAATTTCGTCCCCATACTGGAGACCGACTGTGTCGAGACCGTCGGCGCTCAGGACCAGTTCAGGCTCTTCCTGGTTGATCACCAGCTTGACCGGAAGCTCCGACGAAACAACAATCGGACGTTCGGTGAGCGAGTGGGGACAAATGGGAGTTATCAGAAATGCTCGTAGTCCGGGTTCAACCAACGGCCCCCCGGCAGCCAGGGAATACGCCGTCGAGCCGTTGGGCGTCGATACGATAATCCCGTCGGCCTGGAAATTTGAAATGAAGTTATCACCGTACCAGGCTGATATCAAAGCCATTTGAGGCTTATGCATTCGATTTATGAAGACATCATTGAGAGCATTAAAGACCCGAACACATTCGCCGCTTCGGACTAATGATGCTTTTATGACCATTCGGCTGATTGTAGAATAGTCGCCGTTTACGATCCTGGTAAGACTCTCCTCCAGGTCATCGATGCCGATATCGGTCAGAAACCCCAGTCCGCCAAGATTCACTCCCACCATGGGTTTGCGGGTGAACCGAGACATGTGGGCCGCGGCAAGAAACGTCCCGTCTCCCCCCACCGCAATCAATGCATCGCTTGCCTTGATCAACAGTTCTTCGTGCTCGGCGCATCCGGCATCATTCGGGACATGCGGTTTTAAGCGGGGATGGAAGACAACCTCAACTCCGCGCGAACTTGTCCAAGAATGAATTCGATGCAGAACATCTTTCACCCGATCGGAATGCTTAAACGCGACCACACCGAACGAACGAACCGGACTACCATTGTTTGCGCCGTTTGGCGACATATTGCTACGTCCTGTACGTAGAGATTTTGGCGAGCATTTCGCCGAAAGAAGGCCACCGTTCCAAAATACTTTTGTCCTCGACCGTCGTTTTGCCCGCACATCGAAATCCGGCTACCGCGCAGGCACCGGCAATAGGGGCCGGAAGTACCTCCGCGAGATCGAAACCGTCAAACTGCTTCGCTCCGTCGACAACAATACCGTCGGGCATTTCTCCGTGTCGAGCTCCCAAAAGACGCACCACCGACAGCAGAATCTGTACGCGATCCGGTGAATCACAGCGCAGTTCCTCCAGTCGACGGAACACGGACTGTCCCTTTGCGTAGCAGGACAAAACAACCATAGGCCCGAGCTGCTCACGATACTGCCAAAACGGCAGGCATTCGGTTTTTCTTCCTACGATATCGAACAACTGCGGTTGCACAATCCCCTTCATGCCAAATGAGGTGGAGCCCTCTTCCTGAATACCCGGACGGCATCCCATCTTTCGCATCAGGCTCAGAATAGGCAACGACCAGGAGTCGACCGGAGTATTTTCTATGAGCAGCGTTCCTTTTTGCACGAGTGACTTTGCCAAGAGCAGAATTGCAGCCAGGACGTCGTCACCGGGCAACGAGATCTCTACCGTCTCCCCGGATCTGGTGGAG
>CAZEMW010000010.1:0-6761 GCA_964513105.1 uncultured Fibrobacterota bacterium | reverse complement strand
CTGGTGGAGAAGTCTCCGGTGACCCGAAACGCCTGTTTCGATTCACCCTTCTTCTTTTGAGCAAACATGCGCATTCTGCGTACCAGCGGATCTTCCTCCCGATGCACGGCAGCACTTCGGATCTCAAGAGACAAACCAAACGCGGGCAAAACATGCCTGAGGGGGGTGATTACCACATAGTCGGTATCGAACTCAACGCGTTGTTTCATCCCAACCGCCATACCCAAATAGACGTGCAGATCATTCTGGGCTACGGAGTGATCAACAACCGGAAACGGTGCTTTGTGCTTCAAGTACAGCGCACGCGCGTTGTCCAGCTCTTTGTGCTCCAGTTCACCCCCGAATTTCTTCACCATGCTGTTCCAGAAGTCTATTCGGCTTTCCGGCACCCCTTCCATCGCGACCGGCACACCGGCTCCGAGAAGAAGAAACACGTTGAAATCCGCATGGGGTAGGTCCGGATACGGAAGAAACACCAGCGAATCGTCTTCCGCCTCACCGGAATGTATTGAGAGTACCCCGTTTTCCTCTTTTTCCCAGACAATCCGTTGTCCCATTCCTTCGATCCATCGCCACCATTGTGGAGAATCGGGAAAGGATGTAAATCGGATCGGTGTCTTTTGTGAAACCGCCAGTGCCAGGGCGGTAAAAGCAGCTTCGGGACTAGGCGGGAGTGTTATCTTGCCCTGTATGGATTTGGCTTTTCTCGTCTCCAGCACGTTTTCTAATCCTTTCATACGGTCAGAGCCGATTACCCCGTTCTTCTCCACTCTGGAGTCGCTCACCGTCAAAACGAACTCCAAACTAACCGTCTCTCACGAAACCGACAATGCCGCTGAGAATTCTCGTTCCACCTGCAGGGTGGAATGAAGAAAAAACATCGGATGCATCATTGGCCTGCCGAGCCGGAGTCATTTTGCCTGCCATTCGGCTGCTCATAGCTTTGGATATACCGGGTAAGAAGTCTACTCAATATCACATCTGTTCAACAAGTAAAGCACCTCACCTTTTTTCGTAAGGGGAATTACGTGGTCACGGTAAAAGCCGATAACAACTTGAGCATCTATGATGTGGCGGATACGGGAATCTGCCTTTGCCTGAAGCTGCTCGACCTTTTGACTCACTCTGCCCAGGATGGCGGCTTCGACATCCGGTCGTGTCAAACGATCCATGAGAGCCTGTCCGTCACCGCTCCGAATCATCTCCCGGTACACATCCGGGTATTGTCGGAGCTTGCTTTCCGCAACGTACAAAGCCCCGAAGTGAACTCGACGGGATATGGCCTGCAAAGCGTAGACATCGTGCTCAACACTAGACCCATACTGTGCATCGTCACCCTCACGACACAGCATGGGCAGGAGCTCGCCGTAGGCGACACGAATATCCGCCGTGATATTCACGAAATCGTAGTCTGAAATATGCAATGGGTTTTCAGGAAGGGTGACTTTACGTCTGGGGGCCGGTAAATCGTGGTTGAACGGTCGTTCTTCCGGAACCTGAAACCGACCAAAAGCCGCATCCATTTTTTCCTGATACAGCAACCGCACATCGAATAGAGATTTGTCGTCGGTGCCGGCAAATCCGCTTCTCCCGGCCACATACACCACCGGGTTACGTGCGAACTGAGCACGATCTATCAATTTGTGCAGGATTGTCTCTTCGAGTCCCTCAAGATGAGACGCAATGAGCGTCAAGTCGGGTTCAATCATGCACCGACCCCACCGGTAGCCTTCCGAAAATCCGTAACTGCGGCGTGAAGGCATTCAACCATGCCGTCCTCATCATTCAAATGCTGCTCCACAATGCCCACCAACCGACTTCCAACAATTGCACCGTCGGCTCCCGCGGCTCTCACCTGAGCAACGTGGCCGGGCTCTGAAAGACCAAAACCCACGCAAAGGGGCAGAGCGGTTCTCTTTCGGATTCGCGTAAGAGTGGGCTCGACCCCTTCTCCCAGTTCACCTCCTACGCCCGTAACCCCCAACCGGCTGACCACATATACAAAGCCGGTGGTTCGAGAACAGATGTATTCGATACGATCATCCGGCGTGAGCTCGGAAACGATAAACACGCTATGGAGCCCGTTTTTGTCCAGAGCGGAGATGAGCTCATCCGCCTCTTCGGGCGGCATATCGGCAACAAGAATACTATCGATCCCGGCGTCGGCTGCACGGGTACAGAACTGACTATAGCCCATTCGACGAGCCGTATTGGCGTACATAAGGACGCCGAACGGGATTTCGGTGGATTTTCTGAGCGAATACACCAGATTGAAAAAACTCTCGGGAGAGATGCCGGAAGCGATTGCTCGCTGAGCTCCACGCTGGTTGACCGGCCCGTCGGCCATCGGATCGGAAAAAGGATACCCGATTTCGAGGATATCGGCTCCCGCATCTATGTAGGTGCGAAATATTCGTTCACTGACCCGCACATCGGGGTCCCCCGCAACCGCGAAGGGTATGAATGCGATTCTGTCGTCCCGGCGGGCGGTTGAAAAAGCCTCTTCGTATCTGTTCATATTTCCATTCCGATATATTCGGCAACCTGATGTATGTCCTTATCACCCCGTCCGGAAAGATTAACGACAATCACGGAATCCGTCGGCAGATCCGGAGCACGTTTTATCGCATACGCCACGGCATGCGAGGATTCCAGAGCCGGAATTATCCCCTCGTATTTGCAAAGCATTTTAAAGGCCTCTAATGCATCATCATCGGTTGCATAGGTGTACCGGGCCCTGCCCGAATCGCGCAGCCAGGCATGCTCGGGGCCCACACCGCTGTAATCCAGTCCCGCCGATACCGAATGCGTTTGGGCGATCTGCCCGTCGTCATGCTGAAGGATATAAGAATAATATCCCTGAAGAATCCCCTTACCGGCCCGAGGCGACTCAGTCAAACGAACCGCGTGCTTATCGGTATCAAGACCAAACCCACCGGCTTCCACCCCCACCAGACGGACGTCGGAATCTTTGACAAACGGAGAAAAGATACCTATCGAATTTGATCCGCCTCCCACACAGGCCACCACTTCATCGGGTAGTCGGCCGGTTGCCCGAAGGATCTGTCGGCGAGCCTCTTTCCCAATCACCGACTGAAATTCTTTTACCATTTTTGGATACGGATGCGGCCCTAAAGCCGACCCCATCACAAAATGGGTATCCCGAACTGTTTTTGTCCAGTCTCGCAATGCCTCGTTTACCGCATCCTTGAGCGTTCGACTTCCACTCTCAACCGGGACCACCCGCGCTCCGAGCAGTTTCATACGAAACACATTAGGACGTTGTCGTTCAATATCGACCGTGCCCATATAGACGTCGCAGGTAAGTCCAAGCAATGCCGCAGCAGTTGCTGTGGCTACCCCGTGCTGCCCCGCGCCGGTTTCGGCGACCACCCGTTGTTTTCCCATGCGTTTAGCAAGAAGGACCTGCCCCAGAGAATTAGTAATTTTGTGGGCACCGGTGTGGTTGAGGTCTTCCCGCTTCAGAAAAATGCGGGCTCCCTCCAGGGTCCGGCTCAGCCGTTTTGCTTCATAGAGCGCTGTCGGTCTGCCGTTGTAGTCCCGGAGAAGATCCTCGAAGTGCTTTTTGAATTCCTTATCACGCCGTGCTTCACCGTATTCCCGCTCAAGCTCACGCAGTGCAGGCATGAGTGTTTCGGGGGCATATTGCCCACCAAACTCCCCGTAGTATCCGCTCTTTTTTTTCTTAGAAGCCAAATTTCTTCTCCAAATATACCCGAATTCAGATAATCTCTCACCCGGCAATACCCGCCGAAAAGGTGCAATACCACGAGAACGCCATGCCGAGATTCTATCGAACCAGTTTGCACACCCGATCACTTCGAAATCCCAAACCCGACGAATCGGCATCAAACGACCACAGGACAACACTTGGACGGCCGACAAAATCTCTCTCGCCCACCGGCCCGAAATGTCGAGAATCGAATCCGTGTTCCCAGTCGTCTGCAACAAGAAAGGCGGCATCGTCCGCAACCACGAACTCTGGAATTATGTGACCGTTTTCTTCCAGTTCCAATCGCAAGTCCACGCTCTTCTTTGGCATTTCTTTTCTGAGATATTCTCGAAGCCGGTCCCAGAAAAACCAGTCGCTGAAGTGCTCATCCGGTATGGAATTGAGATTCCCCGTGAAGAGAGAGAAATTTTCAATAATATAATCCTCGGTCGATTTGCCTTCTACATACAGGCGTGGCCGAATACGGTAATTGTTTTTCGGGGCCTGTCGCCGAAGGAGCGAAGAGGCAAAGACCATATCTCTGAGAGATAATTCCCCAAACGAAACAGTGTCTCCCGCAGCAGGCAACACGTACGATTCAAGATTGTCTCGCGGTGAATACTGCGCCGGCAGAATATCCTGCGTTTCAGCAGCAGTGTGACCGTCCCACTTCTTGCCGGTAACCTTGAGAACACCATCGGATATCTCGACAGTATCACCCGCGAAAGCAACGGCACGAAGGCACCCTCTGCCTCCGGGAAAGGCATGATGGTGGAAAATGACCGGCGATCCTATGGGAGCAGTTACAGCATCTTTCGGTACATTGGTCGAGAACTGTTTGATCACGAGTACCCGATCACCGGGAAGCAGCGCCGGACGCATCTGGTCGGTTCGGACCACCCCGGTCTCGAAAAGGGTCACTCGAAGAAATGCACCGACCAGAAATACCAGCACCAGCATTCGAAGTGCTCGATATACCGCTACACGTGAATCATGCGGTCGATTAGGGGAGTCTTGTGATTGATCCATAGACAGTTACCGACGAGAAAGAACGGCGAGAAAGGCCTCCTGAGGAATGGAGATATTGCCCACCTGTTTCATTCGCTTTTTACCCTCTTTCTGTTTCTCCAGTAGTTTCCGCTTTCTGCTGACATCTCCGCCGTAGCATTTAGATGTAACGTCCTTGCGATACGCTTTAACCGTTGTTCGTGCAATTGCGCGGGTGCCGATAGCCGCCTGGATGGCAATTTCGTACATCTGTCGTGGGATAAGCTCTTTTAGTTTAGAGGTAATCATCTGTCCGTAGCCGTACGATTTTTCGCGGTGAACAATTGCCGAAAAGGCGTCGACCGGATCACCGTTGATAAGTATATCGATTTTAACCAGATCTTCCTTCTGGTATCCGCTGAATTCATAGTCCATGGAGGCGTATCCGCGAGAGCAACTCTTCAGCATATCAAAGAAATCGACTATCAATTCGGAAAGCGGAATTTTGTAGTTAAGACACACACGAGTGGTCTCAAGGTATTCCATATTGCCAAGTTTGCCGCGTTTTTCTTCGCACAATTTCATGATATTGCCGACATGATCCGTCGGTGTAATGATCTGAACTTTGGCAATCGGCTCACGGATTTCCAGATATTGATTGGCATTGGGGAGTTTGGCCGGCGAATGAATCTGATACACTTCGCCATCCTTCCCGACAATTTCGTATACAACGTTCGGAACGGTTGTGATGATATCAACTCCGAATTCCCGGAAAAGCCGTTCCTGCGCCACTTCCATGTGTAGCAACCCAAGAAACCCGGCACGAAAGCCGAAACCCAGCGCAGATGATGTCTCAGGCTCATAGGTAAGTGAATCATCGTTCAGCTTAAGCTTCTGTAAAGCGGTTCTCAGATCCTCATAATCGCCTTTTTCCACCGGATACAACCCGCTGAAAACCATTGGTTTCACCTCGCGATATCCCGGTACCGGTTTGGAGGTAGGGTTCCGCGTAGTAGTGATTGTATCCCCAATATTGATGTCCGAAAGCGTTTTTATGTTCGCAATTACATATCCCACTTCACCGTTGCGAAGCGCCGCCGTTTTCTCCCGGCCGAGTTTGAAATAGCCGACCTCATCTACCTCGTATTCTCCTTTTGTATTGAAAAACCTCACCTTGTCACCGGCTCTTAGCTCCCCCTCGAAAACCCTGGCATAGGCAACGGCTCCCCGATACGAGTCGAATTTCGAGTCGAAAATGAGTGCCTTCAAAGGAACGTCGGTTTCACCAACCGGAGGCGGGACTTCCCGGATCACTTTCTCAAGAATCTCAAGTACCCCTTCCCCACTCTTTGCGCTGCAGGCAAGGACCTCGTCTTGTGACACTCCGAGCAGGTCGGCAATATTCTTTCCTACTTCTTCGGGACGAGCGGAAGGAAGATCGATTTTGTTCAGAACCGGAATGATATGCAGGTCGGCTTCGAGCGCGAGATAGACATTCGTAAGCGTCTGGGCCTCGATTCCCTGGGTGGCGTCGACCACGAGTAAGGCACCTTCGCATGCAGCCAGTGATCGTGACACTTCGTAGGAGAAATCCACATGCCCCGGAGTATCGATGAGATTGAGCACATAGGAATTCCCATCCGCGGCGTCGTATATCATTCGGATAGGATGAGACTTGATGGTTATCCCACGTTCGCGTTCCAGATCCATGTCGTCGAGCATCTGTTCCAGCATTTTGTTCTTCTCGACAGTGCGGGTGAGCTCGAGAAAACGATCGGCCAGAGTCGACTTGCCATGATCGATATGCGCGATTATGCAAAAATTCCGAAAATTCTTACTGTTCATTCACTATCCCCAAAAACGACCGGAGACTACCAGGAGTGGTTTGCCGACAAACCGACAAACACCAGAAAATACAAAAGCACAGAGGAGATGTGGGAACGAGTACGATTTCGGCACGGGTTACAGTCCACGGTTTTCAATTCGGGTGACCAGATCGGCCGCAAAGGAGGACAAGGACGGATCTCGAGCTCCCATGGAG
>CAZEMW010000009.1:8770-16753 GCA_964513105.1 uncultured Fibrobacterota bacterium | reverse complement strand
GTTCGACAATGTGGTATTCGTACGATCGTGACGGCACGCGCATTCATGGAAAAAAGTGAGCGAAAGGAATTCAATGCTCGTCTTGTCTACCTCGAAGACCTTGGAAAGATGATCACTCGAGGAGCGAAAATGAGAGCTGCTATAGAGGCGCTCCTGGTCCCGGCAAAGAGCATCTGTAAGATTGGAGCTTGTTGCCCGGAAGATCCTGCTACTGTTCTGTTTTCATCGGGAAGTACCGCGGATCCTAAAGGAATAGTGCTGTCGCACAAGAACGTTCTATCCAATATCGACTCTGTCGGACAGGGGATAGCCATTTCCCACTCGGACCGAATAAGTGCCGCATTACCGTTCTTTCATTCATTCGGGTATACCGCAACACTCTGGTTTCCACTAGTCAAAGGATTCGGGGCGGCATACAGCCCCAATCCGTTTGACGGGGCCACCGTTGCCCAAATGACACGTCGTTCGCGCGCTACTATTCTTCTTGCCACCCCGACTTTCCTGCGGACATACATACGAAGGGCGAAACCGGAGGATTTTCACTCCCTGCGGCTCGTTGTGGTTGGGGCGGAAAAGCTACGTCCGGATTTGGCCGATGCATTTGAGAAGCGGTTCGGGATTCGTCCCCTGGAAGGATACGGTGCAACCGAACTCGCCCCGGTGGCCGGTCTGAACGTTCCGGATGTTGCCGTGAAGTCGCGGACATTCAGTGGAAATCGATCGGGAACCATCGGACGGGTACTCCCGGGCATCGCGGCCAGAATCGTTGATGTAGATTCCGGTGAGGATCTTCCGACTGGAAAGGAGGGGCTGCTTCTTGTAAAAGGCGCGAATGTCATGATGGGGTATTTCGAGAAGAGCACGGAAACACAGCGCGTGATACGTGATGGATGGTACGTTACCGGGGATATCGCCAGGCTGGATGATGAGGGGTTTATCTCTCTCACCGACAGGCTCTCGCGGTTCAGTAAAATTGCGGGTGAAATGGTTCCCCACGGAGCTGTGGAGAGCGCAATTCTCGATTCGATCGGCACAGAGGATCCCGTGGTGGCAGTCACTTCAATCGACGATTCGGTCAAAGGTGAGCGCCTGGTGGTGTTGTATTGCCCCGAAGCCGGATCGGAAGAGGCTCTAAAGGAGGCCGTGCGGCAATCGGATATGCCGAATTTGTGGAAACCGGGTGAAAACGCGTGGGTTCCGGTGAATGAAATACCCGTACTCGGGAGTGGGAAGGTGGACCTCAAGGCTCTCAAGCGGATCGCCCGGGAGTGGCATGAATATCCAATAAGGGCGGCTGCTTGAAAGGATTCGGCGGGGAAGAATGCTTCTTTCTTCCCCGCCTTTTTTGTCGGTTGGGTTTTCTATCCGCAAGTTACCGGATGGTTATTTCGCTCTCGTCGACATTATAGCAATCAACGTTCTTGTCGGAAGGTGTTCCTTGGGGACAGTCGATAAAACCGTTGAGAACTTTACGTGCCCATAGAAAATGCATTGGTACCGAATTGTTCCGGGGCCATTGTGTCACGATATCTCGTATCGTGAGATTCTTTATATTGTACGCAACCACAGAGGCCTGAGCTGCTCGTCCTTCGGGACAAAAGGGAGAAAACTGTCCGCTTTCTGCATCTCGTGCCTTTTCAAATTCATTTTCAACCTGGCGAGGGTATTCCATAAGGATGTTGGACAGGAAAACATTTTCCAGAAATCCGCCGTCCTGGTTTGTAAGAATTATTCGTGCATCGGACTTGACCATAATATCGGTAATACGCACATTCCGGATTCTGCCCATACCACGGTCCGGCTTACCGGGAGGCCTTCGGCTGCAGTGTATATGTATCGGATTTACCAGAGCCAAATCGTTGTCGGTCTCCAGCAAGATGTTGCTGAAGGTAACGTCTTCGAAAAGCCCACCGGCCTGATTGTAAAGAGAAATGCCTCGTGACGAATCGTATACAACACAATTGCTCATCGTCACTTGTCGAATAGTTCCCAGGGATTCAGATGCTCCCAGCTTGAGCGCAGAGCACCGCGTTCGGGTGATGCAGTTGGTGACCAACACCCGTTCGCAGGTGCCCCCGAGTGATTTCAGCACGATCGCGTCGTCACCGGCGACAATGTTGCAGTCCGACAGAAAAACATCGGCAGAATCGGTAATGTCTACTCCATCCGTATTGGGGCCGAATATGCAATTGCGTATGTTCAGCCCCCGCAAACGAATGTTCTCACACCGCGATACGTGAACCGTCCAGCCGGGAGATTCCGTAATCGTAATATTCTCGATAGTGATATTTTTTGCGTTTCGAATCTCGACCATCGGTGAAGGACGCGCCTCCTTCGCGGTGTAAAACTCGCAATTACTCGGGGCATTCCAGAACGCCTTGCCGTTTCCGTCTAGTTTTCCTCCACCGTGAATTCTGACGTTTTCAACACTTTCGAGCACGAGGAGATGTGTTTTCTGAATATCTACATGATTTTCGGGATTATACACGTTCTTTGTGTACTCCGGATAATCCTCTATTCTTCCCGAGCCCAAGAGTGTTGCACCCGGTGCAATTTTCAGGGTGAGATTTGAGGACAACACCAAAGTGCCGGTTACATAGGTCCCCTCAGGGAAAAAGACCGTACCGCCGATTTGAGCCGCATGGTCCAGCGCACGTTGGATTTCTGTGGTGCAGACAGTGCTTCCGTTGCCGATCGCTCCGAAATCGGTGACAGTAACACAGCTGCTGAAGGAGGAACGATCCTCCATTTGCTTTTCCGTATCTTTCGGGGTTCTACCCATCTCGCCTCTCCTTAAGTACAAAGCTTCATACAGCCAAAGATTTTGGAAAATATGTTATGCAGAAAGTTGACCTTCGCTTTGCGATAATTTGCTTTTCTGAGGATGTGGTTTCCCCGTCTCGGCCGATACCCTAATCGTAAGTATTCCTCGAGGGATAATTCTTTGGGGCGAAGAGCCGGGAACGGCTCCAAGCGATATAGCTCCCTCGACCCGCGAAACCCTCTCTATCCGCTTCAGCCGATGGCGCCCATATATAAAGGAAAAAGGAAGTCTCCCATGACTGAGTAAAACAAGTTGGGCGCGCGAACAATCTGGAAAATGCCGTAACTTACTCAATTACAATGAGTTGCTAATCCCCCGGGGCCAGAATTCCTCATTGAGGTGGCTGGAAAATATTTATCAACAAAATATGGTGTTGATGTCCAACGGTGCCACTATATAGTGTGCTATCTGCCTCGTCCGGACTATTCCGCCCTTTCCACGGCGTCGGTATTTCCCTCAATTTATTGACTTTGGTATGATAAATTAACTATTCTTTGGGTAATAGTGTTTAATTGTGGGTAATTGTGGGTAAAAGCAAATGTCTCGATTCCGTGGAAGATACGACTACACAATCGACGCCAAGGGGAGGCTCAATATTCCGGCAAAGTTCCGGAAAGCGCTCTCACCCGATGCCGACGAGACATTTGTCGTCTGCCGTGGGCCGGACGGATGCCTACGAGCGTACCCGCAGGATGGTTGGGACCGGTATGAAGACGAACTTGAGTCTCGTCCTCAGACACCTGAAACGATACGCTTCAAAAGGCAATTATACGGAACGCTCTCGGATTCCAAGCTGGACAGTCAGGGGAGAATAATGCTTTCACCGCGCCAGATAGAGATGGCCGGGATAGGCAAGCAGGTCACCCTTGTAGGAGAACGCAGCTACATAGAAATTTGGAATACGGAACGTTATGAGGAATACCTCGGTGGAGGAGATGATTTCGATCAGGTATTCTACGAATCGGTTGCGGTGGGAATGCGTGATAATGGAAAAAAATGACCACGTGTACCACGTGCCCGTCATGCCGTCGGAGTGTATCGAGGGGCTGGCAATCAAGCCGGATGGAACGTATCTGGACTGCACACTTGGTGGAGGCGGCCATTTTCGGGAAATTGCGACTCGGCTGAATTCTTCCGGGACGGCAGTTGCGGTGGATCGGGATACGGATGCGGTGCAATGGGTGAAAGCTCACCCGCCGAGGACTGAAGCAAGAACAATAATCGCACTTGATCGTTTTTCGAATTTTGATTCGGTCCTGCGAAAGAACAATGTTACGGAGGTTGACGGTATTCTGATGGATCTCGGTATCTCATCCAGGCAGATCGACGACAAGGAGCGGGGGTTCGCGTATATGGGGACCTCGCCTCTCGATATGCGGATGGACCGGAGAATGCCCGTGTCCGCATCGGAGCTACTTTCTTCGGAAGGCGAATCGGAGCTGACGAGAATACTCGGGGAGTATGGTGAAGTGGGCAACCCGGGGCGAATGGCCGCGGCGATTGTCCGCTACCGTCGCTCGTCGCCATTGAAAAGTTCGGACGATCTTCGTACCTGTCTCGAGTCCGAGTATGGGGCCAACGTGAAGATCAAGGTGCTGGCGAAGGTCTTTCAGGCACTTCGGATTGCGGTAAACGAGGAGTTGCGCGAACTGACGAGTGCACTGGAAAAATCGGTAGATGTCTTGTCCAAGGGGGGACGCCTGGTGGTGCTCTCGTACCATTCGCTGGAGGACCGAATCGTGAAGACGTTCATTCGACGGGAGGAAAACCCATGTATTTGCCCCGCCGGCGCGCCACGTTGTGTTTGCGACAAAGTCGTGAAGTTTAAGCGAGTAAACCGAAAACCGATCACCGCCACTCCGGCTGAGATCACAGCCAATCCAAGAGCAAGAAGCGCACGGCTCCGTATAGCCGTGAAAGTGTAAAAGGAAGTGATCGACTCAAATGAACAAACAGAACAGAGAGCCGGATGACAAAAAGAAGAGAGCATCGAAAAAAAGGACGTTCTCTTTGCGGAAGCTTGGTACGGTTACCAAACGCCTTGCTCTGGTTCTGCTCCTACTGGGGATTCCGGTTGGGTTGCCACTGATAACCGTCTGGAAACAGGCATATATCACCCATCGATCCCTCGCGAACGAGGATCTTGCGGACAGTCTCTATAGCTGTCGAGCAGATCTTGCGCGACTCCGTGCGGTTGCCGAACAGCTTTCTTCCGCAGAGCGGATCGAGGAAATCGCATCGAGTCAACTGAGACTCGTACATCCCTCGCCGTCCCGGGTAACGGTGGTGGGCAAGAAGAAAAAGGCGCCGTTGGTACGTATGAATGAATGGAGATTCTGGGCTTTTGTGAAAAAATCGCTCGATTACGAGCCTGAAAAAGGGTAACGGGTGAACAGTAAAATGTGTCATAAGAAGGGTGTCAAATTGTGAGTGCGTTTCGGGCACGATCACTGGGTGTATCTGGGATGCTTATAATAGGTTTGGCGGTACTGGTCGCCAGGCTTTTCCATATTCAGGTGGTACATGCGGACACGTATGCGGAGCGCAGTCTCCGACAAAGCACCTCACGAACAGTGGTCAAAGCCCCCCGTGGTACCATCCGGGATCGGAACGGATTCGTTCTCGCCCAGTCACTTGACAAACCGGGTGCCGCGTCCGGCAGAGGTAGTCGAAAGGTGAATCGTATTTACCCCTACGGCAGACTCGCGGGAGCGGTACTTGGGTATGTTGGATCAGACGGATATGGGTTGGGCGGAGCCGAGTACGCCTTTGACGAATTGTTACGCGGAGAAGACGGATGGATTATTCAGCAGCGCGACGGTCGTAACAACAAGTATTCGCGTATCGACCTTCCGGCAAAAAGCCCGGTTCCCGGCTCAGACATCTACCTGACAATTGATGCGCATATTCAGGAAATAGTCGAGAATGTGTTAAGTCGCACTGTGCAGAATTTGGGAGCTGTCGGCGGAATGTGCATTGTCATGGATCCTGAAACAGGCGAGATCCTTGCGATGGCGGGGGATCCGGCCTTTGATCCGAATAATTCGGGAGAGTATGCTTTGTCCGAAAGGATGAACCGATGTATCGCATACAATTACGAGCCCGGCTCCACATTCAAGGTCTTCACAGCCGCCGCGGCGTTGGAGGAGAATGCGCTGGAAATCACCGATAGCCTTGATGGAAATGACGGCATTTACGAGATCTATGGCGAAGTAATACGGGATCACCGTCCCTTTTCCAAACTGACATTTGCGGAAGCCCTCCATTACTCGAGCAACGTATGCTTCGCTCGAGTAGCGGATCAGCTGGGCAACGAGAGTCTGTACAATTACGCCTTGAATTTCGGACTTGGCACACGTTCGGGAATTGAGCTGCCCGGGGAGGAAGCAGGGATCGTCCACTCAATCGATAATTGGTCGGGAAGAACGCGAGTCACCATGGCAATGGGCCAGGAGGTTTCCGTCACCCTTCTTCAAACGGTCCTGGGATTTGCGGCGGTTGCAAACGGGGGCGTGCTGGTTGTTCCGAAAATCTGTGCAAAAATTGACAATCCTGGAGAAAACGGAGAGAGAAAACTAGACGAGTCTCCGGCGGTACGACGGGTCGTTTCCCCCGATGTCGCTGAAACGCTTCGAGAAACAATGATTGGGGTTGTTGCCGAAGGAACCGGGACGCTTGCCGGCATACCGGGAGTAACGATTGCCGGGAAGACCGGTACAGGTCAGAAAATTGATCCCGAAACAGGCACGTACGAAAAAGACAAAGTGTGTGCATCGTTTATCGGCTTTGCCCCCGCGGAAAGTCCAAAGCTGGTCTGCGGTATCGTGATCGATGAACCTCGTGAAGGACTGGGAGGCGGGCAGGCCGCGGCACCGGCATTTCGCGAAATCCTGGGACAGATGATAAGTCATCCAAAATTACGATTTGCACAAATTCTGGTTGAGGATCAGATCGACCTGGTACCAAAAAAAAAACCCACTCTGCGGATGCCTGATGTCTGCTCGATGAAAAAAGAGCACGCAGAGTCCTTGTTGGTGCAAAGCAACATTGAGTTTGAGGTGATAGGTGCCGGGGGCACAGTACAGGCTCAAAGTCCCGCTTCGGGGGGGGCAATCGTTTCCGGTCGCGGGGCCGTGATCTATCTGAGTTCGGTAGATACAGGAAATGCTGAAGGGACTGCAGTAGTCCCTAATTGTATAGGAAAAGACTTACGTGATGCAATACATGCGGTTGGGATGAGCGGGCTGGTACCTTTTGCACACGGTATGGGTACGGTACGCGAACAGCGGCCAACGGTTGGTACTCTGACGGAATCGGGTGTTGTGTGCACGCTCTTCTGTTCCGTAGACGGTTAAAGAGATGACTATGCCTTCAAAACGCAGTGTTACAGTTGAGTATTCACCGAACGAGATGCGGGAATACATGATGGCGGAGCTTAAGGCAATGCTTGGCACAATGGACGAAAAATGCCGGTGTAACCAGGACGAATGCAACCGATCTGCACTGGTTTGGATTGAGAACAATGCAGCTGCTTTTCGCGAACAGTGGAACCGTGAAAAGCTTCACCGTATTCCGTCGGTTTATTTCAGAGGGATCGATTCATGAAATGGCGTGATCTCATATCAGTATTGAACGACGGGGTTGAGTGCGGAACGGGGAATCCCGAAATAACAGATATCGTGTACGATTCTCGTCATGCTTGTCCGGGGGCGGTTTTTGTCGCTATCGACGGCTACAAAGCAAAGGGGATAGATTATCTGACCGAAGCCGTGACGCGGGGTGCATGCGCATTCATAGCTTCCTCAAAGCCCAAGACGTGCTCGGTTCCAGGGATTATTGTATCAGATCCGCGTGCTGCATTGGGACTGTTGTCCAGCCGGCTTCGGCGTATTGACATGGACGGCATAACGGTTACCGGTGTCACCGGTACAAATGGAAAAACAACCGTGGCGCATCTGTTCGATCACCTTATGTCGCTCAGTCACGGTCGCGATCGTGCATGGATGCTTGGAACAATTGTACAGCAACTCGGCAATAGAACGGTAGAGGCAGTTCGAACCACACCGGAGTCTTCGGACATTTTTCGTCTGCTTGCCGAAGCCGAACCGAAGCCAAGTGCGTTGACTATGGAAGTATCTTCCCATTCACTGGCACTGAAT
>CAZEMW010000009.1:0-8760 GCA_964513105.1 uncultured Fibrobacterota bacterium | reverse complement strand
GGTTGCGGGGATGGCATTTGACATCGCCATATGGACAAATCTGACGCAGGATCATCTTGATTTTCACGAGTCGATGGAAGACTATTTTCAGTCAAAGAAAAGACTGTTCACCAGGTATGCCGCCAAGTCCGCCATTTCGGTCGTCAATACCGATGATGCGTGGGGACGACGGCTGGCATCAGAGTTGAACGGGCCGGTTACCACATACGGTTCTGCCCCCGATGCAGATTTTAGAATCCTTGAGAAGACATGTACCTGGGAGCGTACCCGCATTGTAGCGGACTATCGCGATGAGCAGTATGTTTTCGAATCGCCGTTACCCGGCGAATTCAACATTTGGAACATGGCTGCCGCCTGTGCGGCCGGCCTGGCCTTTGGTTTTCCTGCTAGTTTCATTGCCGAATCGTTGAAAACTATAAAACCGGTCGGGGGAAGAATGGAGCGTATTGCCGTTCCGGGTGGAGTTAACGTGGTTGTTGACTATGCTCATACGCCCGATGCGCTTGCCAAGGTGCTTGAGACGGCCGGGAAACTGACCGACGGTAACCTTATCTGTGTTTTCGGATGTGGTGGCGATCGTGATCGGGGCAAGCGCCCGCTTATGGGTGAGGCGGTCGCGATGCATTGCGATGAAGCGGTAGTGACTTCCGACAACCCGCGAAGCGAGAAGCCTTCGGCCATTATTGACGATGTATGCATAGGCGTCCCCCTTGACTTTCCTCATCACATTATCCCGGATCGCCGGGAAGCTATTCGGAAAGCATTCCGTATCGCACATCCGGGAGATTGTATTGTGGTAGCAGGGAAAGGGCACGAGACATATCAGGAAGAAATGGGCGTTCGTCGGCACTTTGATGATCGCGAAGTGGTACGCGAGATCGGGACCGAAGAGGGGAAGGCGGTAAGAAGTGTCTGATCATACGGGAGCCGTCACACTGGGTGATCTCATCCATTGGGGGAACGCTCAAAGCAGCGCTTCGGACACTTCCCGCGCAGCCCGTGTCGGTGAGGTCTGGATGGATTCGAGAAAGATCAGACCGGGTGACGTGTTTGTTGCACTCAAGGGAGATGTCGTAGACGGACATGATTATGTGGAGAAGGCCTTGTCGGACGGGGCAACCGCGGCCATTGTGTCTTCGGCAGAGGCTACACGGTATAACCAAAGCCTTTTGGCGCGCCTGCTGATTGTTCCCGATCCGTTGACCGCCGTTCAACGAATGGCACGGGAATACCGTCGATCGCTGTCCATACCAATTATCGGCGTCACCGGATCAAACGGGAAAACCACTACTCGCCGATTCATCGCGGAGGTGCTGAAGACAGAAAAAATCGTCGGTGAGACAATCGGAAACTGGAATAACCACATTGGCGTTCCTCTGACACTCTTGCGACTGGCCGGCAACGAGGATATCGGAGTTCTGGAACTCGCGGCGAATCACATTGGAGAAATTCGTACGCTTTCAGAGATCGTCGAACCAACGATCGCAGTTATAACCAACATCGGATACGCCCACGTCGGGCTGTTCGGCGGGTTGAAACGGACGACGGAAGCAAAATTCGAGATTATTTCCGGCATGAAAAGCACTGAAGATGCGCTCCTGATAAATGGTGATGATGCTCGTCTGCGGAAAATAACGCATGATGCCGGAGTAGAGCCGATTACGTTTGGTTTTGGACGAGGATGCCGTATTCGCGCGGAGAGTGTCGTCGTGTCGGAGAACGGCGAAAGCACATTCACAGTCGGAGGGACGACCTTCCACCTGTCCATACCGGGGCGGCATTTCATTTATGCCGTTTTGCCGTCAATCTACCTGGCTCAACGGTTTGGGGTCGGAACTGAAGTGATTCGACAGGCGGTGGAATCACTGCGACCATTCGAGATGCGGGGAGGAATCGAGCAGTATAAAGGAATCTCTTTTATTGTTGATTGTTATAATGCGAATCCTTCGTCTATGAAAAGTGCAATTGCCTTGCTGAAGGATATTGCCGGAACACGTCGGATGGTAGCGATAGTTGGTGAGATGCGCGAACTGGGACGATATGCCACTCGATTGCACAAAACTCTGGGCCGAGATCTGGTCCGTGCCGGTGTTCATCAGATTGTTGCAGTCGGGGAACATGGGGCTGATGTTCTCCGTGGGGCGCGCGAAAACGGGGCTGCGTCGATAAATGCCATAGCACTCAAAACGGCCGCAGAAGCCGAACGGTGGTCTGTAAACAACCTGGCAAAGGGCGATGTCGTACTGCTCAAGGGTTCACGAGCGGTTGCACTTGAAAAGGTTATGGAATCGTACAGGAACTGATATGCCGGGATATGAAGAACTAGTTAATGCTGTCGGCGGTGCAAGGTTTACCGTCCTGGGAGCAGCGCGAAGCGGGCTGGCTGCCGCTGCATACCTTGCGGCAAAAGGCGGCCGGGTTTTCGTCAGTGATACCTGCGAGAATCAGGCTCTCGAGATGCGATTAGCGTCTAACGGACTGGCTCATCTGGCACACGAGGGAGGGAATCACAGTGCTCGAGTTTTGGATGCCGATCTGATAGTCTTGTCTCCCGGAATCTCTGCCGATATACCGATTTTGAGGAAAGCACGGAAACTGGGAATCCCGGTGTGGGGAGAGCTTGAGTTGGGTTTCCGGTGCTCCTCTGCTCCTTTCCTGGCAATCACCGGTTCGACCGGTAAGAGCACCACGACCGGTCTCCTGGGCGCAATTGTCCGAGCTGCTGGCAAGCCGAATGCGGTCTGTGGAAACATCGGCACGCCGGTCATTGCCGTGGCACCGGAGGTCGCTTCCGAGGGCTTTGTGGTAGCCGAGGTGAGCAGTTTTCAGCTTGAAACAATTGTTTCCTTTAAGCCCGGAGTGGCATGTATCCTGAACCTGTTCAAGAATCACCTTGATAGGTACGACGGAGAAGAAGATTACTACAATGCGAAGAAGGCAATTGCGTCAAATATGACTACGGCCGAAAGTCTGGTCCTGAACGCGCGTGATGATCGATTGGTGTCATGGGCGTTGAAGGTTCAGGACCAAACGAATGTCGTGTTCTTCGGGCGAGAAGCCGGGGGAACGCGGTGTACCTGGCATACAGACGGCATTCTGTACGATCGTAAAGAAAATGAAATCAATAGAATCCTTGATTTACAAGAAATGAAGATCGCAGGTAAGCATAACTATGATAACGCGTGTGCGGCCGCCGCAATGGCTCTCGAGGCTGGAATTGATCCCGTTTACATTGCCGAAGGGCTCCGGGAGTTCTCCGGCCTTCCACATCGAATGGAATTCGTGGGTGAACATGACGGAGTGAAGTATTACAACGATTCAAAAGCAACCACTGCCGAATCGGTAATGTGTGCGGTTACCGCGTTTGAAAACAACGTGCACCTTATCGCGGGCGGGCGTGACAAAGGGTGTGACTTTGCCGGTATGCGTGATGCGGTTGCCGGGCACGCAAAACAGGTGGTACTGATCGGGGAAGCGGCGGAACGCATCCGAAAGGAATGGTGTGATACTACTACCATACTCTTGGCCGGTTCTCTGGAGGATGCAGTTTTTCAAATTTCACAAAGCGCGAAACCCGGAGATGTTGTAGTGCTCTCACCCGGGTGTTCCAGCTTCGATATGTTTGCCAATTATGAACAACGCGGCGATCGCTTTCGAACCATTGTCCACGAATTGGGACCGCAAAAGGAGAGTGCGTAGATGGATCGCTTGAAAAAACTGGATGTGGGTATCCTGATTTCGACATTGGTGTTGGTTGTTTTCGGGATCGTGTTTGTGTATAGCTCATCGTTTGTGGTAGCGGAACATCGTTTCGGTGGAGCGGATTTTTTCCTTAGCCGACAGGCATTTCGCGCCGTTCTTGGGTTATTCTGTTTCGTGTTGTTCGCGGTGATCGATTACCACATCGTGGGACGCATCGGCGGTATCCTGTACATCGGTTCGGTCCTTCTTCTGGTGTATGTGTTGACCCTTCCGGAAGAGGCTGCCGTGAACGGCGCAAAACGATGGGTGACGATAGGCTTTTTCCGAATGCAGGTATCGGAACTTGCGCGTATGGGAATTCTAATCATGCTTGCGAAGCAATTGAGCACGGCAGGCGACAGGGTTAAGGAATGGAGCGTCTTCCTCAAGATGATCATGCTGATTGGAGTTGTCTGCGGACTGGTAGTTCTTGAGCCCGACTTCAGCACTGCAGTTCTGATCGCGGGTATATCTCTGACGGTACTTTTCGTTGCCGGTGCACGTTTTACTCATTTGGTTGGGCTCGGGCTTTCAGTGATTCCGTTGGCGATAATTGCCGTTACCTCTACGCCGTACCGTCGTCAACGCCTCACGGGCTTTCTTCATATGGAAAACCATGAGCAGGATCTTGGCTATCAGGCGCAACAGGCACTTATCGGTTTGGGAAATGGTGGCATTTTTGGAGTGGGACTGGGGCAGGGGGAGCAGAAGTTACTGTTTCTTCCGGAGCCGCATACTGATTTCCTGTTCTCCATTCTGGGAGAGGAGATCGGGTTGGTTGGACTGGTAATCGTTTTTGCGATTTACGGCTTTCTTATATGCCGGGGAATTCGAGTTGCATTGAATGCGCCGGATACCATGGGACGACTAATGGCATTCGGTTTCTCTTTTGCCATTGCGGTGTACGTAATGGTGCATGCGATGGTCAATACCGGCCTGGTCCCAACGACTGGAGTCCCATTGCCTTTTCTCAGCTACGGCGGAATGAGTTTGATTTTTGCCATGACCGCAATGGGTATTCTGTTGAATATTTCAACACAAACAATCGAGCGCCCTGCACCGGCGCGAATGCCGGCACGGACTCGACCGAAGTATAAAAGTACACCAAGAAGAATCAGGAAAAACGCGCGGACGCGTCGTTGATTGTTCCGCATCGGATTCAGGAGACGGAATGAAAGCTTTTATCGCAGCAGGGGGCACGGGCGGGCATATTTTCCCGGCACTTGCCGTTGCACTCGAACTTCGAAAAAGACGCGACGATGTGTCCCTGCTGTGGCTGGGTACAACACGCAATCGTGAGGTTGAGCTGTGCAAAAAGCATGACATTCCGCTCGTTACACTGAACGTTGCCGGTTTCGCACGCGGATCGGCTTTGAAAGGCATTCGTTCGGCCGCGGCTTTTCTGCGGAGTCTGCGTGAGACCGGGAGAATATTCAAAAAGGAAAAACCAGACTGGGTGATAGCGTTCGGGGGATATGTGTGTGCACCCGTTCTTACTCTTGCGCGTATGAAAAAAATTCCATACTTCACGCACGAGCAGAATACTATCCCGGGGGTGGTAAACAAGCTTTTTGCCGGCGGGGCTGCATGCAATTTTCTGGGCTTCCCGCTGGTGGAAAAGGATATGCTGAAAGGAGAAAGGCTGGTCACCGGTACACCGGTACGTCCGATTGGCGGAACGTATGAGGATTTCGCGTATCCCACGGGATTTGACCGGAATCAGCAAACCATCCTTATCACGGGAGGAAGTCAGGGAGCGGCGTCGATGAACTCCTTGCTGGTGGACCACGTTCCTGAGTTGCTCGATAGGGGAGTGCAGATCGTATGGCAAACCGGAAAAGCGTCCTACATCGAAATCGCATCGAAACTGTCAACGTATGATCGGGCTTTTGTGTTTGAAAGTATAGACGACCTGTATCCATATTATGCCTGCGTGAAGCTCGTAGTCGGACGGGCGGGGGCATCGACATTGAATGAAGTAGCGTTTTTTGGGCGTCCCTGTATAATGATACCCCTCCCGTGGGCTGCGGAGAATCATCAGTGGATGAATGCCGGCTTTGCCGAAGGCAAAGGGTGGGGTGTACGTGTCGCCCAGGATCAGGAATGCGGAAAACGAGTCGTCGAGGAGGTGAAATCACTACTTGGGGACAATGATCGGTACGAAACGATGAGCATGAAAGCGTTGGATTCCAGTCCGATCAATGCGTCGGGGGTTATAGTTGAGACTATGCTCGAGAAAGTGTCGGAACAATGATTACACAGGCTCGACATCTCCATTTCATCGGAATCGGCGGGGCCGGTATGAGTCCTCTGGCCGAAGTTTTGTACCGAATGGGATATCGGATATCGGGGAGTGATCGAGAACGGACTGCAACTACCGATCGGTTGCGAGCAATGGGAATTGAGGTCCAGATCGGGCATGAGCCGGACTTGGTGCATAAAGCCGACATGGTTGTCTTTTCAAGTGCCGTCCCGAAGGATAATCCTGAAATGGCATTTGCGGAAAGTAACAGTATTCCAATCGCACGGCGAGCGGAAATGCTGGGCGAACTGATGCGAGAGAAACTCAGCATCGGCATATCGGGCACTCATGGAAAGACGACTACCACGGGGCTGGTTTCAGAAATCTTTATGTATGCAGAAAAGGATCCCACGGTGCTTGTCGGAGGTGTCTTGCGTAAGCTCGGAACTAACGGCCGATTCGGAACCGGCGACGTGCTGATTGCCGAAGCTGATGAGTATGATCGCTCTTTCTTGTGCATGAACCCGTCGGTCGCCGTAGTTACCAATATCGAGGCCGATCACCTGGACTGCTACCGTGACTACGAGGATATTCGAGATTCTTTTGTGCAGTACATTCAGAGATTACCGACCTACGGCACACTGATCGTGTGCGCCGACGACCCCGGGGCATATTCCTTGTGTGGTGAGACGAATGCGACTGCCGTTACGTACGGAACAGATGAGAATGCCCAGTATCGAGCCGGAGATATTACGGATCAGGACTCCGGCGTGCAGTTTACCGTGACACGTCGCAATAAACCTCTGGGCCGGATAAACATCCCGTTGTCCGGTCTGCACAATGTGCGGAATGCAACGGCGGCCATCGCGGTATCCTTCGAGCTGGGTTTGGACTTTCAATGCATATCGGATGCGCTCTCCGGATTTGAGGGAGTTTCCCGACGATTCGAAACACTTGCCGTTGAGCACGGCATCACAATTATTGACGATTACGCGCATCATCCCAGTGAGGTCCGTGCCACATTGGAGGCCGCACGAAGAAAGAATTATGGGAAGGTTGTCGCGGTGTTTCAGCCGCATCTTTATTCTCGAACAAGAGATTTTGCTCAAGAGTTTGCCACGGCACTGAAGCTTGCGGATAAATCAATTGTGACGGGAATCTATCAGTCTCGTGAGCAACCGATAGCGGGAATTACCGGCAATACAATTGTAGAGAAGTGTACGGATGCCGATTGTACCTATGTGTCCGATATGTGCGAGGTCCCCAGTATGCTGGCTCATGATCTATCCGGCGGTGATGCGGTTCTTCTAATGGGGGCGGGGGATATCTGGAAAATCGGCTCCGCTCTTCGAGAGGAAATACGCAATGGCTAAGCGCATTGGAGCGAACAAACGGGCCCAGTTACAGGCGCAGGGACGCAGTGAAAAGCGTTCACGTAAGCGGTCCGGGCGTGGGGTGATTCGCCTTGTGCTTCTGCTTGGCATTCTTGCGGGAGCCGGATATGCCGGAGTGCAAGGTGTCCGTGCCTGCCTGCGTCGGCTTGACGGTCTTGAAGTGCTTGGGGTTCGGCGCGTAGTGATCACGGGCGCCGAACGGGTAGATTCGGCGGCCGTGCTGGACTCGGCGAGGATTGAGCCGGGGACTCCGTTGCACAGAATAGGCGGGCGGGAGATCCGTCGTCGAATTGAGAAATTCGCCTGGATCAAAAAGGTCCGAATCGGTCGACGGCTTCCCGGCAGCGTAGTACTACACATTACCGAGAAAAAACCGGTGGCATATGTCAATGCCGGAGGCATTTACGTCATGGATGAAGAAGGACGGCTGCATCGTATGGAGGCAGGCTACTTCGATGATCTACCTATCGTTCGAGGCGTGCGAGATTCTCTTGTCGAAAACGGTGGGAGACACATAAAAAAGAGTGATTTCGAAATGTTGAAAGAGTTTCGGCGTGAAGTAAAACACACGGCGCCCGGGATCTCGAAACGCATAACCCAGATAGATTTTAGCGAGGAAACGGTCGATATCAAGCTTGAATCGTATAGAACCGTCATTACCCTGGCACGAGCACGCGTCCCGCAAGGAATGCGTCGGCTTCGTCGACTGGTAGAAAATATGGGAGGCGAATTGGACGATTCGCCGGAACGAATCAGGTTGCAGTTTGAAAGCCTCGCATATGTGCATTGATTATGCACAGTAAGGCGAATAGCCACAATGGCGGTTTCGGATCACGGATCCGAGGAGGGGGACATGGACGATAACGTATTTGTAGGACTTGATATAGGCACAACGAAAATCGCCTGTATCATTTCAGAGCTGGACAACAGTGGGGAACTCAAAATCATTGGAGTCGGGGTCAGTCCTTCAGACGGACTTCGTAAAGGTGTGGTGGTGAACATCGATAAAACCGTCCGTTCAATCCAAAAAGCGGTCGAAGAGGCGGAATTGATGGCCGGGGTTGACGTGGATGCGGTTTGGGTCGGGATCGCCGGTGATCACATCCGGGCCATAAATTCAAAAGGTGTGGTTGCAACATCGGGAGAAAACAACGAAATAACCGAACTCGATGTAGTACGTGCAATCGATGCGGCGAAGGCGGTGTCGATTCCTATGGATCGGGAGATTTTACATGTCATACCTCAGGAGTACATTGTCGACGACCAGAAGGGGATCAAAGATCCGATCGGCATGTGCGGGGTTCGACTGGAAACTCAGGTGCATATAATAACCGGAGCGGTAACCAGTGCTCAAAACATTTACAAGAGCGTAGACAAAGCCGG